>CAYQMY010000063.1:0-3494 GCA_964418735.1 uncultured Oscillospiraceae bacterium
AGGAATGGTCATAAATATGTCGATTGACGGTAAGCTGCTCAGGCAGGCTCTTGACAGGCTTGAGGCTGAAAAGAAGGCCCGCTCCGCCAAGATTTCCAAAACAAGGGCTGAGGTCTATAACAAATACCCCAGAATCAAGGAAATAGACCGTGAGCTGCGCACAACAATGCTCGAGGTTGTGGCCTCCCTAACCGGGGGCAGCGATGTCGAAGCCGAGATAAGCTCCGCAAGAGAAAAAAACCTCGGTCTTCAGGCTGAGCGTTTGGAACGGCTTACGGCAGCCGGTTACAAGGAAACGGATATAGATGACGAGCCCCAGTGTAAGAAGTGCGGCGACACAGGCTTCGTCGGCGCAAAAATATGCTCCTGCCTTATGGATATCTACAGGGACGAGCAGAAAAAAGAGCTTTCCGAAAGCCTTAAGCTCGGCAAGGAGACCTTCAACACCTTCTGCCTTGAGTATTACGACGACATGAGCGATCCTAAAACCGGCATATCTCCCCGGAAAGTAATGACCGGCGTATTTGAAAGCTGCCGACAGTATGCGAGAACCTTCGGAAAAAACTCTCCCAACCTTTTCCTTCGCGGCGAAACCGGTCTCGGCAAGACCTTTCTTTCAACCTGCATAGCCAAAACAGTTTCCGAAAAGGGCTATTCCGTTGTATACGACACCGCAGTGAACATTTTTGCGGCCTTTGAGGACGAAAAGTTCGGCAGAACCGGAGACACAACAGAGACCCGCGACAAAACGCGCCGCTATCTAAACTGCGACCTGCTTATTATGGACGACCTCGGAACCGAAATGCTGACAAGCATGGTCTCGAGCGCTTTCTACACGCTTGTAAACACTAGGCTCGTTTCCGGCAAGAAAACCGTTATCAATTCAAACCTTTCGTCGGATGAGCTTAAAAGGCGCTATATGCCTCAGATTGTCTCTCGCCTTGAAGGCGAATTCCTGCCCCTGTGCTTTTACGGGCGGGACATCAGAATAATAAAGCGCGACCGGATATAGTTTTATTTGTATATTAAGGAAAAGCAGACGCATGGCGTCTGCTTTTTTCACATTTAATAGCACCCAAGGGATAAATTTATTATATTTTTCCGGGAATTGATTTCTCGGAAAAATACCACAGCCCGCGCAAATCGTGCGCGACCGGGGGTATCACGGCGTAAGCCGTGTATATAGGGGGCATCGGATGCCCCCTATAGGGCAAGGAAAAGCAGACGTTCAAAACGTCTGCTTTTCCTTATATACGAACCTCTCAGTGTACTGTAGGTACCTATCAAATCTATGAGCGGCGGAACTTCACATCCGCCTAAGCAATAATAAATCCCTTCGATTGTATTGTCAATAAAAATTTGTGGAAAAAGATCAATTAAACTCGATAAAAACGAAAAGGCCGCCCTTAGGGCGGCCAAAATCAGAAAATTAAACGATGCTCAAAAGAAGAGTCAGCACAACAAAGGCAAGAGCAACCCATTTCGTAATTTTTGCGAGTTGAGCGTCCAAGGTTTTCGCCTTGTTCTTCGACAAAAATGTATCAGCTCCTCCGGCAATTGCTCCGGAAAGGCCGGCTTTTTTCCCGGACTGGAGAAGAACAATGAGAATAATCGCTAAGCCGCAGATAAGCTGCAATATAGTAAGGGCCAGCTGCAATATAAACATTCCTTTCAAAACCGCGTGACGGCGGCATTTTATTATTTATGCGGTTAAAAAACGCAAACCGCCAGCTTGTCTTTTAGTAAAAAAGATGATATCATATGCAATAAATAATTTCAAGTATTTTTTAAAATAATTAAGACTTGGTGGTAATATGTACTTTGATACTCACGCTCACTATGACGACGAGGCCTTTGACGTCGACCGCGAAGCCGTCATAGCTTCTCTTGGCGAAAACGGCGTTTCCCTGGTTGTAAACGCTTCCAGCGACGTTACGTCTTCGAGGGCATCCGTTGCTCTCTCCGAAAAATACCCGTTTATTTACGCCGCCGTCGGAATCCATCCTCACGAGGCGTCCTCTCTTACGGAGTCGTCGCTCTCGGAAATCAGGACGCTTGCCGCCCGGGACAAGGTCGTTGCTATCGGCGAGATTGGTCTCGACTATTTCTATGACTACTCCCCCCGTGAGGTTCAGCAGGAGGCTTTCAGGCTGCAGCTGAGTCTGGCGAGGGAGCTAAGCCTCCCTGTTGTCGTGCATGACCGGGACGCACATGAGGACTGCATGAGGATAATAAGGGATTTCCCAGGAGTGCGCGGTGTATTTCACTGCTATTCGGGCAGCCTTGAGATGGCAAAGGAGCTTATTAAGCTCGGCTGGCATCTCTCCTTTACCGGCTCGGTAACCTTTAAAAACGCCAGAAAAGCTCCGGAGGTCGTCGCTTATGTGCCCGAGGACAGGATTATGATAGAGACTGACTGCCCCTATCTCTCCCCCGTCCCGCTGCGCGGAAAGCGCAACGATTCCAGAAACCTTAAGTATATCGCGGAGCGAATCGCCGAAATACGCGGTACAACCTTGGAGCACATTGCCTCCGTAACTATGGAAAACGGCAAAAGATTTTTCAAAATCAGGTAATATGAGCTTAAAATTGGGTCACTCTACATCCTCTATAACCTTGTCCGGCGCCTCTTCCAGGACATCGGGATTTCGCAGGCAGTAGTTCATGTATTTAAAGGCCATTGCGAAGTAATATCCGTCGCATATGCGTTCATCCGTAGACGCCGTGAAGTCTAAATACTTCTTTTCCAGCACATTGCCCTCAAAATCCAATTCATTCACCCTTCGCTTAGCGCCAAAGGCGATAAAAACCGGAGCATTTCCGAAATTGTACAGATGGTGATATATGGGCGGTATGCCGAGAGATCCGAGGTCTGTAATTACAAGCGAGCCGTGAAACGGGCTTGCATCAAGCAGGGACATCGGCACCCAGCCGTGATAATCAAGCCAGCCGATAAAGCCTATTGCGGCGCTCAAAAAGGGACGCGGCAGCTTTTTGAGTATTGCGGCAACCTTTTCGGTTTCGGGCTCCTCGTCGTTCCTAATTTTCTCTACAGCCTTGTTTACCTGCTCGTAAACCGTGTCCACAGTGTCGGTCGGCTTGAATTTGACCTTAAATTCAGCCTCGCCTGCTTCGCTTGACATTCTTTTCTTTATGGTCATTACCACTTCAATATTATCGCGGGCGAATATCCTCTTTCCCGCTACAAACCGGTTGAGAGCCGGATACTGCGATGTGGTTCGTATGTAGCTAGCTATTATTATATGAAGTATTCCGAAGCCCTTCAAACCGCTTTCACGCTTCATGCGTATATACTTCTCCGCCGCAGCCACATCAAAGGAAGCGCTGAAGTAATTTGAAGCATCTCCTCTTGTTTTCATTATAAATGGAGTAAGGGAGTAAATAGCGTCGAGCGACCGAAGCCGGCGCCCATCCTTCCTGTCTCCGAACCTTCGTTTGCGAGTTTTAAGTTCCAAATTGCCAACTCCTCTCTA
>CAYQMY010000063.1:3594-7958 GCA_964418735.1 uncultured Oscillospiraceae bacterium
ATTCCGGCAGGAGGTACGCCATGAATTTTCCCGGCCTTTCAGGAAACGCGGCCTTGAAGGCGCGGCTGTCCTCTTCCCTCGCCGCTGGCGGTCTCAGCCACGCTCACATTATATACGGCGAAGACGAGGGGAGCAGACTCTCTCTTGCAAAAATTCTTGCTTCGGCAATGGTCTGCACCGGAATCGGCGAAAAGCCCTGTATGAGCTGCAGGGACTGCCGCAAAGCGGAGCGGCTTATCCATCCTGATATTAAGCTCGTTGTGCGCGAAAAGGACAAGCGCAGCTACGGCATAGATATTATCCGAGACATGGTGCAGGACGCATCTGTCATACCGAACGAGGCGGACAAAAAGGTCTATATAATTCCCGACGGTGATTTTCTGACTCCGCCCTGCCAGAACGCGGCTCTCAAGGTGCTTGAGGAGCCTCCCAAATATGCGGCGTTTATAATTCTCGCAGAGAACCCCGGCAGCTTTCTTGAAACCCTCAGGTCGCGCTGTGTCGAGCTTTTTTTGAGCGCCGAAGCGAATAATCAGGTTGAAAACAGCGCCGCAGAGGATTTTATAAGGATTTTTAGGCTCGGCGACCCTCTTGCTATAGCCGCCTTTGCCGTTAATCTTGAAAAGCTTGATCGAAATGACATTATTCTTTTTCTTACCGGACTTCGCGACGCCTTCGTCCGCGAGCTTCGGCACGAGGAAGCTGATAAAAGGCGGTTTTTTGCCGCAGTAGACCTTATCGGCCGGCTTCTTGAAATGACGGAAGCCAACGTCGGTACGGGTTTTATAGCCGGGGCCTTTGCTGTCGGCTGCAATACAATTTTGAAATGAGGAAACACGGTGACTGAAGTAATAAATATACGTTTTCGAAATACCGGCAAGGTATACTTCTTCGCTCCGGGCGACCTTTCCGTACAGCCCGGCGACTTTGTCATAGTTGAAACAGCAAAGGGCCTTGAATACGGCGAGTGCACCGCGGGAAATCATGAAGTAAGCGATTCCGCGATAGTTCCTCCTCTGCGCCCTGTAGTAAGAGTCGCCACAGAAGACGATAAGAAAGTTGCGGCGCAAAACCGCGAAAAGGAGGCAAAAGCCTTCAATATCTGCCTTGAGAAAATCGAGGCTCACAAGCTTGACATGAAGCTGGTCGACGTTGAATACAGCTTCGAGGGAAACAAGATTCTGTTCTTCTTCACCTCGGACGGGCGTGTCGATTTCCGCGAGCTTGTTAAGGACCTTGTCGCAATCTTCCGCGCCCGCATCGAGCTGCGTCAGATTGGTGTGCGCGACGGCGCAAAAATGCTAGGCGGTCTCGGCATATGCGGACGAGCCTTTTGCTGCAGCTCTTTTCTGGATGACTTTCATCCGGTCTCGATAAAAATGGCCAAGACGCAGTCTTTATCGCTCAATCCCACAAAGATATCGGGCACCTGCGGCAGACTTATGTGCTGCCTTAAATATGAGCAGGAGGCCTATGAGGATCTTATAAAGAACGCTCCGAAGGTTTCAGCCTCGGTTGTTACCCCATTTGGACAGGGAACAGTTATAGATGTCAACCTGCTCCGTCAGTATGTCAAGGTCAGGGTGGACGAGGGTGACAGCACCGGACTGCACGTAGTGCCCTTTGTCGACATCGGAAAGACCGTTTCGTCCGTTCCGAAGGCAGAGTCAGCCCCCGCCCCCTCCTACCCAAGCACCTTTATCAGGAAGGAACGCGAGCCGGAGCATCCTAAAAGCGCTCCCGCCAGCAAGCCTGAAAGTCCTAAAAACGCTGCGCCCGGCAAGCAGGAGCATGCCAAAAACGGCTATTCCGGCAGGCCGGAGTTCAGAAAAAACAACAACGTCGCAGACCAGAAGCAGGAGCATAAGCAGGAGCAGAATAACAACAAGCAGAACCCCAAGTCCCCTAGACCTATTTCCGAGCTGGCTTCTGAGGCTCAGAAGGAACCTGAAAAGATAATAAAGAAAAAACCCTTTAAACGCTTTATTAAGAAAAGAGAACCCGGCGATACTCCGAATCAGGGCGCTCAAAATACAGCGGAGGGCGCGGTAAACAAAAAACCGAACGGCAACAGAAACAGACGCCGCCGCAAGCCAAAGCCCCCTGAGGTATCATAGGAAATCAAGGCGCCCTCTCTCTTTCAAGCGAGACGGGCGCCCTGTTATTCTAATTAACCACCGATTAATCCGACATCACCATAAAAAAGCTTGAAATGCGAAAGGAATGGTCATTTCTATGCCATTAGAAAAAGAAGGTGTAGTTCATTCGGGCACAGCTGATATTTATTATTATGAGCGCGGCAAGGGCAGCCCCTTGGTGCTGCTGCACGGAAACGGAGAGAACCGCTCTTGCTTTGACGCACAGCTTCCCGAATTTTCAAAGTATTATCGCTGCATAGTCATCGAAAGCCGCGGGCACGGAAAATCGACGCGCGGAGCCGAGCCTCTGTCGCTTTCCTTATTTGCCGAGGACACCGTGGCGGTGCTTGATGCTCTGGCTATCCCACGCGCACATATTCTGGGCTTTTCTGACGGAGGAAACGTTGCCCTTTATCTTGCGCTTAAAGCCCCGGAGCGCATCTTGTCCCTCGTCTTGTCGGGCGCAAATTCTGATCCCTCGGGAATAGTTCCCAAGGACCTCGCCTTTATAAAGGGCAATCGGTCTATATTAAAGCTGAGATCGCTTTTTTCTTCCGCCGCCAGGAGGCGTCTTGAAATCTGGGATCTTATGCTTAAAGAGCCGCATATCTCTGAAAAAGAGCTCTCGTCCATAACGCTTCCCGCCCTTATTACCGCGGGAGAAAATGATATGATACTTGAAGAACATACAAATTACCTGCACCGCTGTATCAAAAACTCGCAAATCCATATTTTCAGCGGCTGCAATCACTTTGTAAATTCGCAGCAGCCGAAGCTTTATAATAAAACCGTATTAAATTTCTTAAGAGCACAGGAGGAAAAGTAAATGTCTAAAAAACAATTTAAGGCCGAATCAAAGCGGCTGATGGACCTCATGGTCAACTCGATCTACACCCACAAGGAGATTTTTCTTCGCGAAATCATCTCGAACGCGAGCGACGCTCTAGATAAGCTCTGCTACCGCTCTCTGACCGACGACAGCGTCGGTCTCTCCCGCAGCGATTTCGCTATAAAACTCACCCTCGACAAGGACGCGCGCACTATAACTGTCTCCGACAACGGCATCGGAATGAGCGCGGAGGAGCTTGAGGCGAATCTCGGCGTTATCGCGAAGAGCGGCTCGCTAAGCTTTAAAAAGGACATGGACTCGGAGAAGGCCGAGGGCATCGATATAATAGGCCAGTTCGGCGTGGGCTTTTACTCCGCGTTTATGGTCAGCGACAAGGTTACTGTCATTTCAAAGGCCTTCGGTGCAGAAACGGCATCAAAGTGGGAATCCGCGGGTGCGGATGGCTACAGCATATCGCCCTCTGAGAAGGACGGCGTCGGAACAGACATCATCATGCACATCAAGGAGGATAATGAGGCTGAGAGCTATGGCGAGTTCCTTGATTCCTTCCGTCTTAAGGGCATTATAAAAAAGTATTCGGATTTCATCCGCTACCCCATAATAATGGACGGTGAAACCCTAAACAGTATGATCCCAATCTGGCAGCGCAGCCGCAGCGAGGTCACGGACGAGGATTTAAACAGCTTCTACCGCGAGAAGTACTTCGACACCGAGGACCCCGTAAAATCCATACTCGTGAGCACTGAGGGGCTCGTGTCCTACAAGGCGCTGCTCTTCATACCGAAAAAGGCGCCCTACAACTATTACACCCGCGATTATGCCGCAGGACTTCAGCTTTACACTGGCGGAGTAATGATAATGGAAAACTGCGCCGCCCTCCTTCCCGAATGCTTCCGCTTTGTGCGCGGCGTCGTGGATTCTCAGGACCTGTCCTTGAACATCTCGCGCGAAATGCTGCAGCACGACCGCCAGCTCAAGGTAATCGCAACTAATCTTGAAAAGAAGATAAAGTCCGAGCTTAAAAAGCTGCTGACAGACGACCGAGAGAAGTACGAGGCCTTCTACGGAAGCTTCGGACTTCAGCTCAAGTACGGCACGGTCGCCGAATACGGCATAAAAAAGGACATGCTGTCCGAGCTTCTCATGTTCAGGCACTCATCCGACGAAAAGCTGCTGACTCTTGACGAGTATGTGAAAGCGATGCCCGAGGAGCAGAAGTTTATCTACTACGCAATCGGCGAGAGCGTAGCCAAGCTCGCCGCCATGCCTCAGGGCGAGGCCGTGCGCGACCGAGGATTTGATATTCTCTATCTTACCGATGACGTTGACGAGTTTGTCATGGGCATACTCGGAGCATACTCCGGCAAGGAGTTTAA
>CAYQMY010000063.1:8058-10433 GCA_964418735.1 uncultured Oscillospiraceae bacterium
ATGATTTAAAACTATTTCAGCCTTACAAAATTAAACTTATCTGCTTTTCGCCAAAATTTCAAAAAAAGTTACGTTTCTATTCATTTTTTATACACAAGTGGTTATTATTATAATAACAAAACTATAATGACTAAACTGTTATGAAATACGACATAGGAGGTATTTATATGGCTTATAACGATGATCTTCAATCCGGAAATCCATACGAATTCCAAGTGGAAAATGTAGGCGGCGGTTATCACGCCGATCAATATGGCTCGCCGCATGACAATCCCAGTCCGCAGAAAAGAAACCGCAGCAAGCTGGGAGTCAGAATCATTGCGCTGTGTCTCTCCTGCACCCTACTCGGCGGCTTGGCCGGCGGCGCGGCCGTAAAGCTTCTAGGCCTCGACAGCAACACACAACAGGTTGTGCTCACGGCGGCCCCTGTTGCAAAGAAAACCAGCTCCGAAAACAGCAGCATTCTCCCCGCGTCTCAGATATACTCAAATAATGTCATCTCCTGCGTAAGCATCCAGGCAACGGTTACGGGCAACTACTACGGCAGGGCCCTGTCCTCCACCGTGACCGGCTCCGGCTTCATAATCTCCGCTAACGGCTACATTGTTACGAATCACCACGTAATCGCCTCAGTCGACTCGGGAAGCGTATCCGTAATGCTCTCTAACGGTCAGTCCTTTGACGCGGTGGTTGTTGGCTCTGAAGAAGCAAACGATATCGCGGTTCTCAAAATTAACGCCGAGGGGCTGACACCTGTTAAGCTTGGCTCATCAAGCTCTATTTCCGTCGGAGACCCCATATACGCTATCGGCGATCCTCTTGGCACGCTTAACTACACAATGACCGCAGGAATCGTGAGCGGCCTAGACCGCATTATCTCCACCGAAAATTCGCAGGACATCAACACCTTCCAAATTGACGCCGCAGTTAACTCCGGAAATTCCGGCGGCCCCGTCTTTAACGCATACGGTGAGGTGGTCGGCATAGTTACCGCAAAATATTCCGACACCGGAGTCGAGGGTCTTGGCTTCGCAATCCCTGTTGACGAGGTCATCACAATGATAAACGATCTTGTGGCTTATGGTAAGGTAAAGAACAAGCCCTTTATGGGCATACAGGTTATGACTGCCACCGAGAAGGAAAACGGCGTCGCGGGCGCGTCAGTCTACAGCGTTACAGCTGATAGCCCTGCAAGCAAAGCTGGACTTAAAGCCGGAGATGTAATCACCGAAATGGGCGGCCAAGCCATAGGCTCTCAGCAGGAGCTGGTTGCCGCTAAAAACAAGTACAAGGCCGGAGAAACAGTAAAGCTTAAAATTTACAGAGACGGCGGTAATCTTGAATTATCCCTGACCTTCGGCGAAGCAGTCAGCTAAAATGCTAAATTTTTATATATACAATAAAGCAGCTCCTGTTTTTCAACAGGGGCTGCTTTAGACTTTCAAATTAACCGTCGCAGGGGAATTTAATTTTATTTTTCCGAGAATTTATTTCTCGGAAAAATTCCTCAGCCCGCGCAAATCGTGCGCGACCGGGGGTATCGCGGTGTAAGCCGCGTATCTAGGGGGCATTGGATGCCCCCTAGAAGAAATATCTTAGTCTTCGCCGAATTGGTGCAGGCTTTCGGTCAGCATTTTTGACAGCACCGCAAGAGAGGCCGCCATATCCTCGTTCTTTACGACAACCTTTTGGGGTACCGAAAGATTTATGGGCGCAAAGTTCCAAATGGCGCGTATGCCGCCCTCAATGAGATGATTGCAGACCATCTGAGCCTGTGCCGCAGGAACAGCAATGATTCCTATTCTGACATTGAATTCTCGGCAAAGCTCCTCTATCTTCACAATGTCATAGACATGTTTGCCCGCAATTTCAGATCCGATAAGATTCGGACTTTGATCAAAGGCCGCAACAATGTTAAGGCCGTATTTATTAAAATTGCCGTAGGCCATCAGCGCCTTTCCGAGGTTGCCCGCGCCGACAAGCACAGCGTCTGAGGCGTGGTCGTAACCCAAAAAATGCTCTATATCTGAAATTAGGTCAGCCCTGTTATACCCTATCTTTGGCTTGCCGCCGTTGCCCACAAAAGCGATATCCTTTCTGACCAAGACCTGATTAAGACCCAACTCCTCCGCAATCATAGTCGAAGAAATGTTTACAGGGCCATCTTCGGGCAGAGACTTCAGGTAGTTCAGATATCGGGGTATCCTGCTGAGCGCGGCTTTTGAAATTGACATACTGTTTTCATCCATGTCTATCACCCCAGACTAATTTTACTAAAAATATATGGTTTGTTCAAGATATATCTTCAAAATACTGTTACCGAATTATGTAATTGCGCAAATAAGCTTGCATTATTTCAATTTTATACGAAAAAG
>CAYQMY010000064.1:0-10327 GCA_964418735.1 uncultured Oscillospiraceae bacterium
AAGAATACCATCTTTCAAACCGTGACAGCGGAAAAAACCTTCTTTTCGGAATTCTTGCCGATCTGCCGGAATCGAAAACGCTGCAAAGCGAGGGCGACTCAGAGAAGCTTTTAAGGCTTCAAAGCGAGCTTGCGCGCTTAAACCAAAGGTACGGCGGCTTTTATCTTTTTGCAAGGGGACGAACCTTTTCAGAATGCAACGGACGATACATGGGCTGGGAGCGCAAAAGAGGAGCGCTCCTTGAGCTTGCGCGCCTTCTGAGCGGTAAGAAAACAAATCTGCGCATAGTAGTGGGCAACGAAAGCCTGCTTTTGAAGACAAAGTATATAATTACCCTCGACAGCGATACAAGGCTCGGCGTCAGCACCGCGCGCGAGCTTGTCGGAGCCATGCTGCATCCGCTTAACAGGGCCGAGGTTGACAAACAGAGGAAGATTGTAACCTCGGGTCACGCGATACTTCAGCCGAGAGTATCTGTCGACCTCAAAGCTGCCAACAGGTCCGATTTTACAAGGCTTTTCGCCGGGCAGGGAGGAATAGACCCTTACGGAAATACCGCCGGAGATGTTTATCACGACCTCTTTGAAGAGGGCAGCTTCATGGGTAAGGGCATTATCGACGTCGAGGCCTACCACACCTGCCTCGAAAACCGCTTCCCCGAAAACCTTATACTTTCGCATGACCTTCTGGAGGGGGCTTATCTTCGCGCAGGCTTTGCCGGAGATGTGGAGTTCACAGACGGTTACCCCTATAAGATTTCCTCCTATTATGAGCGCCTGCACCGCTGGACGAGGGGAGACTGGCAGCTTATCCGCTGGCTTCGCGCCTATGTACCCGATGAAAACGGAAAGCTCGTAAAAAATCCTTTGAATCAGGTCAACCGCTGGAAGATATTCGATAATCTGCGCCGCAGTACAGTTCCCGTTTTCACCTTCGCCTCGGTCTATATCGGCATGCTCACATCGAGCAAGGATTTCGCCGTGGCAGGCTCGGTGGCAATACTTTCCGCTGTTTCCGCCCTGCTTATATCCTCGGCGGAGCTTGTGTTTCGAAGAGACATAAGCAGCAAGGCAAGATACCATTCAACAATTATATCGGGCTTTGGGGCGACGCTTACGCGCACGCTGCTGCAGCTTCTTTTCCTGCCCTATCAGGCCTATATATGCCTTCACGCAATAGTAACCGCGCTTTATCGGATGTATGTTTCGAAAAAGAACCTGCTTTCTTGGGTAACCGCGGCAGAGAGCGAAAGGGAAAAATGCGAGAGCCTTTTTGCATACTTTCGCAAAATGTATGCCGCGATGCTGCTGGGGCTGCTTGCGATTTTCTTTTCAAAATGGGTTGCCGGTGCTGCTGTCGGCGCGCTCTGGCTGATTTCGCCTATCTGCGCTCTCAGCCTCAGCACGGAAAAAAGTACAAAGCGGAGTTTAACAGTTGAAGACCGCCTTTTTATTGTAAGGGCGGCAAACGATATCTGGCGCTACTTCTGCGAGCTTACGGGGCCTGAGAACAACTATCTGCCGCCGGATAACTTTCAGGAGCAGCCCTATGTCGGCTCGGCGGAGCGCACCTCGCCGACAAATATCGGGCTTGCGCTGCTTGCAGCGGTGGCGGCAATGGATTTGAACCTCAGCGGCTGTGACAGCGCACCGGCGCTTATCGAGAACATTCTTGACACAATTGAAAAGCTGCCGAAGTGGAAGGGGCATCTCTACAACTGGTACGACTCAAAAACGCTCACTCCGCTTACGCCGCCGTATATCTCAGCCGTTGACAGCGGAAACCTTGCGGGAGCGCTCATAGTTCTGCGCGAAGCTCTGCTTGAGCGCGGTGAGGAGTTTAAAAGCCTTGCCGAGCGTGCTAGCAGGCTTGCCGACGCGATGGACTTTACACTCCTTTTCGACGAGGAAAGACAGCTATTTTATATCGGTCTTGAGGCGGACGGCACGCCGACCAAGGGCTGGTACGACCTTATGGCGAGCGAGGCGCGTCAGACAAGCTATCTTGCAATCGCAAAGGGACAGGTCACAAAAAAGCATTGGAGACGGCTTGGTAGGGCGCTTGTTTCAAAGGACAACTTCAGTGGCATGGCGTCCTGGACGGGTACGATGTTCGAATACCTCATGCCGAATCTCATTATGCCCTGCTACGAAAACTCGCTGCTTTATGAGAGCATGAAGTTTTGCGTCTATGTCCAGCAAAAGACCTTCAGCCCTTGGGGAATGTCTGAAAGCGCCTTTTATTCCTTTGACCCGAACCTCAACTATCAGTATAAGGCGCACGGAGCCTCGCGCCTTGCGCTCAAGCGCGGTCAAGATAAGGACTGCGTAATATCGCCATACTCGACCTTTATGGCGCTGCAGCTTTCCCCGAAAAGCTCGGTGAAAAACCTTAGGAAGCTTTCTCAAATGGGTATGGAGGGGCGCTATGGCTACTATGAGGCGGCTGACTTCACGCCGGCCAGGCAGCTCGGAAAAAAGTACGAGGTGGTAAGGTGCTTCATGGTTCACCATCTGGGCATGAGCATAATCGCGGCTGACAATGTCGTAAACGACAGCATAATGCAAAAGCGCTTCATGCGCGACAGGGAAATGGCGGCATACTCGGAGCTGCTTCAGGAAAAGGTGCCTGTCGGTCAGATAGTCCTGAAAAAGTCCTCGAGAGAGGTGCCCGACAAGCCGAGGATGATTACCTGGCAGGGCCTGAATATATCGGGCGAGGGTGTGAACACGCAAGACCCCTCCTGTACGCTGCTTTCTAACGGAGCCTACACAGTGGCGCTATCTGAGACAGGAGCGAGCAGGAGCATGTTCAGCGATACGATGGTCACGCGGTTTGACGGAACTTACTTCGGAGCGTCTCAGGGAATGGGCTTTTATCTCAAAACAGAAAACGGACTCTATTCTCTTTTGCCGGTGCCGGATTTCAGCGGAGAGCCCCAGTTTTCCTATAAATTCACCGACCGCTTCGGAGAAATAAGGGCAAAAAGGCAGGATTTCTTTTCCATTGTCAACGTAAGGGTTTCACCCGATCAAAACGGGGAGCTGCGCACCGTCACAATAAAAAACCTGCAAAGCAAAACCATGGAGGCCGAGCTTGTCTGCTGCTTTGAGCCTGTTTTGGCGAAAAGGAACGACTATTATGCACATCCCGCCTTTTCGAAGCTTGGAATCGAAACCGAGCTTAAGGACGGCGCGATTGTTATAAAGCGCCGCTCTAACGGCAAAAAACGCAGCGCTTTTGCCGCTTTTGCCTGCGACGGTGAGCTGAGCTTTGACACAATGAAGGAGGCGGCGCTAGGGCGCGGCGGAGAAAGAAGCCTCAAAAGTGCACTGAACCGTCCCGCGGGCAACACGCTTGGTGCGGTGCTTGACCCCTGTATTTTAGCCAGAGTGAAGGTTCAGCTCAAGCCATCGGAGGAAGGGCAGTTTCGCTTTGCGCTCTGCGCTGAGGACAGCGCGGACAAGGCCGCAAAGGCCGCGTCGGGCATACTGAAGCTTCCGGCGGCAATTGCTGCAAACCGAGTTGAGGAAGCGGCAAAAAGCCTCTGCGGCGACGCATCGGATATTGCGGCGGCCATGGAGCTTCTTAAAACCATGGTTTTTAAAAGGGAAAATTACAAGGAAAGCATAAGGCAGTCAAGGGCTACGGGCGCTAAGGAAGCGCTTTGGAGGATGGGCATTTCCGGTGATATTCCGATTGTAACAGTGGTGGCAGATAAGGAGGACTCCTCGGAAAAGGCCAGAAAGCTATTAAAAAGCCACATGATACTCCGCAGAAGCGGTATTAAATGCGACCTTGCTTTTGTTACGAGCGACGGTGGAGATTACCGCAGGCCTGTCAAAACCATGCTCTCGGGAGTCCTTAGGGAGTTTGGCCTTGATTGTGAGGGCGGAAACGGAATATACGTCGTCGATGCCTCAAACCTCGGCGAGCTGATTTGCGCCTCGTCTAAGGTTATATACTGTTCGGAGAAGAGCGAAAAGCAGCACAGCCTGCCGGAAATAGCGCCCGAATACCGCTTCTGGAAGGAGGAGGTAAAATCCTCCGAAGAAATCACACAGCGTTATGAGGCTGACAACAGCTTTGTTTTTGACACCGGCGGCGCGCTCCCTGCTGTTTCCTGGAGCAATATTCTGACAAACGGAAGCTTTGGCTATATATCCTCAGACTGCGGCACAGGCCATATGTGGCATAAAAACGCAAGGGAAAATAAAGTCAACGTCTGGCAGAACGACCTTCTCGCGACGGACGGAACGGAGCGTATTAGCATATTTTCAGGCGGCAGAGCCTATTCGCTGTTTGCGGACGCTGACGGAGAAAATTGCCGCATACGATTTGGATTCGGCTTTACCGAGTGGGAGAAGGAGATAAACGGAACAAAAATTAGAACAACCGCTTTTGTTCCTCCCGATTCTAACGTTAGAATATTGATAATCAGGGCCGAGGACGGTAACGAAATAGAGAAGCTTAACTATTTCACTGATATAGTGCTTGGAGCAGACAGCGTTCAAAACGGTACAAGGATAAGTATGCAGGAAGGCCTGATTACAGCCGAAAACAAGGGAAATTTAGAGTTCCCCGACCTTCGTTTTATCACCGCCTTCTCTGAGAAGCTGATTGATTTTTCGGACTCAAGCGCTATGTCGCGGACAGTTTCCTGCGTTTCTGCGGATTTTAAGCTTCGCGGTGCCGCCGTTATCGTTTCGGGCTGTGACGATGAGGAGAAAATCAAGGCTTATATTGACCTTGAAAGGGCGGAAGAGGCACTTTCTAGTACAAAGGAATTCTGGCGCCGAAAGCTTGGCGTAATTTCGGTGCAGACACCGGACGAAAACCTGAACAAATACTTGAGCGGCTGGGCGCTGTATCAGTCTCTTGCCTCCCGAATTCTCGGCAGAACCTCAATATACCAGAACGGCGGAGCCTACGGCTTTAGAGACCAGCTTCAGGACGTATCCTGCATAGCTCAGCATTACCCCGAAATCGCAAAGGAGCAAATAATAAGAGCAGCGGAGCACCAGTATGTCGAGGGTGACGCTCAGCACTGGTGGCATCCGAACCTTCTTGCCGACCAGTGCGACAAGGGTGTTCGCACGAGATGCAGCGACGATCTTCTCTGGCTGCCTTACGCTCTCTGCCGTTACTGCAGAGTCAGCGGCGACTATGAATTCTGCGATACGAAGGCGGAGTATATAACCTCTCCGGTTTTAAAAGCGGGAGAGGCTGAGAGATACGAGCTTCCGAGCAGGAGCGGTGTTTTTGAGAGCATGTTCGACCACGCAAAACGTGCGCTCGACATGGTGATTTCGCGCGGAACTGGCGAGCACGGGCTGAATTTTATAGGCAGCGGCGACTGGAACGACGGCTTTGACCGGCTCGGAATCGGCGGCAAGGGCGAAAGTGTCTGGCTTTCATGGTTTGCGGCCCACGTTATGGAGCGCTTTGCAGAAATATGCACCGCTCTGGGGAAAAACGAGCTCGCGATGCATTATGAAAAAACGGCTGAAGCCTATGCTATGGCCGCAAACAGAGCCTGGGACGGAAAGTGGTTCAAAAGAGCCTACTTTGACGACGGAAAGCCGCTTGGCACAGCAGGCGACAGCGAGTGCGAGATAGACTCTATAGCGCAGAGCTTTTCAACCTGGACAAAGTATTCGGATAGAGAAAAGTGTGAGATGAGCATAAAAAGCGCTGTGGAGCGGCTTTTTGAACGTCAAAACAGCATAATCAAGCTTTTTACTCCTCCGTTTCAGGGCGAAAGCACTGACCCCGGCTATATAAGAGGCTACGTGCCCGGCGTACGTGAAAACGGAGGTCAGTACACCCACGCGGCAGTATGGCTTGCAATGGGCTGCCTTAAATCGGGTATGAATAACGAGGGCTGGGAAATGCTGAAAACGCTTCTTCCGGCAGGGCATAAGCAGTCGATTTACAAGGCCGAGCCCTTTGTTCTCGCGGCGGACGTATATTCAAATCCGCAGCATGTCGGGCGCGGAGGCTGGAACTGGTATACCGGTGCGGCGGCGTGGTACTTCCGAACGGTCGAGGAAGAATTACTCGGGCTAAAGCTTCGAGACGGTAAGCTCAAAATCGAGCCCGCGCTCCCGGATTTTTGGGACGGCTATAGCGCAATATGGCGAACGAACGACGCGGAATTTAATATTACGGTCAGAAAAACCGGAAAAAAATTGGTGACAGTCGACGGGGAGAATAATCCAGAAGAAGAAATAAATTTATACCATTTAAAAGGGAAACATGATATATTTGTAGAGATAGACAAGTAAATTTTAGAATCAATTACAAAAAATCATTGAAATTGTCCTATTTATAAAAAATTTCCTGTAGTAGAATAAATTTGGGATATGGGAAGGGTTGCATATAATGGAGACTGCGATCAGAAAAGAAATACTCCCACAGGTCAATCTGACGAGTATAAAAACAGATAAGTTCAAGACCGGCTGTATAAGCGTTACGCTTCGGCTGCAGCTTGAGCGTGACAGTGCGGCGAAAAACGCTCTGCTGCCCTCGGTGCTTTTGCGGGGCTGCGCCCGTTATCCCGATATGGAAAGTCTTTCGGCTGCCATGGATGAGCTTTACGGCGCGAGGATTGAGCCTTTTGTAAGGAAAAAGGGCGAGGTTCAGTGCGTAGGTCTATACGCCGATTTCGCTGACGATGCCTTTGTGCCTAAGGGTGAAAAGCTGCTCGAGAAGGTTACGGATTTAATCGGACAGATACTGCTCTTTCCTGCCACTAAGGCCGGACTTTTAAATTCGGACTATGTCAAAAGCGAGAGGGAGAACCTTTCCGACAAGATCAAGGCAAGGATAAACGATAAGCAGCTTTATGCGGCAACCCGTCTTAACGAGCTTATGTGCGAGGGTGAAGCGTATTCGGTTGACAGCCTTGGAAACGCCGATGAAGCCCTGAGGATTACCCCCCAGACTCTGACGAAGCACTACCGCCACATTCTCGAAACCTCGGCAATCGAAGTGTTTTACTGCGGCAGCGCCGACAGAAAGCGTGTAGAAACCGCTTTGCTTGTCGCGCTCGAAGCTCTGCCAAGAACACAAAACAGTATCGTTTCAGCCTGCACCGACGTTAAAACGCAGACCGGAGACGTCCGATACTTCAAGGACAGTCTGGATGTCACGCAGGGAAAGCTTGCTCTGGGCTTCAGACTTGGAGAGGTAATGCTGAAACCGGCTTTGGCTCCAATTATGGTGTTCAACGCGGTTTACGGCGGCTCAGTCACCTCGAAGCTTTTTTCAAACGTCCGCGAAAAGCTTTCGCTTTGCTATTACGCAAGCTCGCGTATAGAGCGGCATAAGGGACTTTTGCTTGTTTACTCAGGAATTGAGTTCGACAAATATGATGACGCTCGCAGCGAGATTTTGCACCAGATGGAGCTTTGCAGGCAGGGGCAGATCAGCGCGGATGAGCTTTCAAACGCAAAAAAAAGCGTTATTACAGATTTAAACTCCTTGATGGATGATCAAACGCAGCTGGAAAACTATTACCTTGGGCAGGCTCTCGATTCCACGTTATGCGCGCCGGATCAGCTGGCGTCGCTGGTTTCAGAGGTATCCGCGGAAGATGTCGTAGCGGTCGCGAGCAGCGTTCGGCTCGACAGCGTATACTTTCTTGAAAATGCGGAAAGGAGCGTCTGATTATGGAGCTGCGTAAGTATGACAATCTCAGTGAACAGGTATGGTTCGGTAATCTGCCAAACGGACTTGCTCTTTATGTAATACCCAAAAAGGGATTTTTCAAAAAGGTCGCCTTCTTTGCCGTGAAGTACGGCGGCTCAGACAGAAGGTTCAAGCTCAAGGGCGAGTGGCATGATACCCCCGCCGGAGTGGCGCACTTTCTTGAACACAAGATGTTCGACAAGAAGGACGGCAACGCCTTGGCTGACTTGTCGGCAAACGGCGCGTCGCCAAACGCTTATACAAGCACAGGAGTCACGGCCTATCATTTTGAGGGCACAGAGAATTTTGAGGACAATCTCAGAATTCTGCTCCGCTTTGTTTCCGAGCCCTATTTCACCGACGAAAGCGTGTCTAAGGAGCAGGGCATTATCGGGCAGGAAATACGCATGACCGAGGACAGCCCAAACCATAAGGTTTATCAAAACCTGCTCAAATCACTTTACGCTTTTAATCCGATTCGCGACTCAATCGCGGGTACGGTAGACAGCATAGCGCAGATTACGGCGCAGACGCTTTACTATTGTCACGAAGCTTTCTACAACCCCTCTAATATGGTGCTTTGCGTGGCCGGCGACGTTGATCCTCAGCTTGTAAAGTCCATTGCGGAGGAAATTTTGCCGAAAACCAAAAGCGAGGTCGCCGAAAGGGATTACGGCGAAAAGGAGCAGCCCCTTCCAAGCTCCCCAAAAACCGAGGTTGCTATGGAGGTTGCCGTCCCGCTTTTTATGGCGGGAACAAAGCTCGATAGCTCGCTTAGCGGCAGAGACCGCCAGAGGCAGGAGCTCCTTGGGGATTTCGCGATGAACTTGCTGCTCGGCAAATCGGCACCTCTGTACTCAAGGCTTTACGCCGAAGGGCTTATAAACAGCTCGTTTTTCGGCGGAACGACCTACTTCCCGGACGGCGCCGCGGTAATTATCGGTGGTGAAAGCAGAAACCCGGAGGCCGTATGCGCGGCAGTTATTGAGGAAGCTGCAAAAATCGTATCAAAGGGGACGGATGAGTCGCTGTTCTTGCGGCTTAAGAAGGCGGCACTCGGAGACGAGATAAGAGCGCTAAATTCGCTTTACGGAGTCTGCAACAGGCAGATGACAGGGCATTTTGAGAATTATGATCCCATGGACAGCATCAAAATCATAGAAGAATTCAAGGCTTCGGATATTGCTCAATTTATCGGAAACAGTTTGTCGCCTGAAAAGCTTGCGCTGTCGGTTGTGCGTCCTTCAAAGGGGGAAAAATAATGCCGGGAGCTACAATAACATTTCCTATCTTGGGAGAGAACTTCAAGCTTAATCCCAGTAATTCTTATACTTTATTCGGGCTTGAGCTTTATTGGTACGGTGCAATAATTGCGTTTGGTTTTCTGCTTGCCGTACTTTACGTTACTCACTACGCCAAGGAATACGGACTGACCTCGGACAATATCATCGATATGCTTATAATAGCGGTGCCCATTGCGGTCATCTGCGCGAGACTTTATTATGTTGTTTTCAATTTCTCCGAGTACCAGAGCAATCTTCTGGACATTCTAAATACTCGAAAAGGCGGCCTCGCTATATACGGCGGCGTTATCGGCGGCGTATTAGGAGCCTTTATATACAGCAGAGTAAAAAAGATTCCCATTCCGCCAGTCTTGGACGTCGGCGCCTTCGGACTTCTTATCGGTCAGGCCATAGGGCGCTGGGGAAACTTTATAAACAGGGAGGCCTTCGGCTCTGAAACGGCTCTGCCGTGGAAGATGGGGCTTGTGACCAAGGCCGGAACGACTTATTATCATCCGACCTTCCTTTATGAATCGGTTTGGAATATACTCGGTTTTATTATTCTGCACTTCTTCTTCAGAAAGAGACGAAGGTACGACGGCCAGCTGTTTTTGATTTACGTTGCGTGGTACGGCCTCGGCAGAGCGATAATAGAGGGACTTAGAACCGACAGCCTTTACTTTTTCGGGACGGGAATCCGTGTGTCCCAGCTTCTGGCGGCGCTTTCTTTTGTCGCGGCTATAGGACTTCTGCTCTATTTAAGAGCAAAAAAGCTTGATCCTGCAAAAATGTATATCAATTCTAAGGTCAAAACCGACACAGTGAATCCCATGCCCGAAAGCGGGGAGAAAGTCATTGACGAATCCCAAGAGGGCGAAAAAATAGGGGAAAACGGCGGCGATAAAATAGAGGACGCTTCGGCAAAGCCGGAGGATGTCCCAAGCAGTGCTGCCGAGGAAAAGACCCCCAATTAATGTGGCGCGAATAAAATTTATCATAAATAGCGCAAATCCAAAATCAAACAAAAAGGAGAGAAACAAACGTGCTTGATCCAACCATATACAAAGATTGGCAAATCGCCGAGGAAGCGGAAAAGACACTTCCGAGCGTAGACTATTTCCGCGAAAAGATGGGACTTCTTCCCGATGAGATCATACCCTACGGCAAGACCCCGAAGCTTGACTTCCTTAAGATTATGAAACGCCTTAAGGATAAGCCTGACGGAAAATTCATCGAGGTTACAGCCATCACTCCGACTCCGCTTGGCGAAGGCAAGTCCACAACCTCTCTCGGCCTTATCGAAGGCCTCGGCAAGCTCGGCAAGAACGTAGGCGGCTGCCTGCGTCAGCCCT
>CAYQMY010000065.1:0-10306 GCA_964418735.1 uncultured Oscillospiraceae bacterium
GAAGGAGGATAATTCTTGGAAAAATCTAAAATCAAAAATGTAATCATCATCATTCTTCTTGTCGTTAACATCTTTTTCCTCACACTTTTTTTAATTGGGCGTGCAGAAACGGGAAAACTGAAAAGGCAGGCAAAAGAAGATGTCAAGGCCGTTCTCATGTCAAACGGGATAAGCATTGATACGTCGATTATTCCCGAGGACTTGTACTTTGCATCCTATAAGCTGACACGCGATATAAACGGTGAAACTCTTATTACAAAAACAGTTCTGGGCGACACGGACACAAATCTTGATAGCAATATTTATCACTATAAAAGTCTTGCCGGAACAGCGGATTTTTACGGCAGCGGGGAGTTTTCAATTTCAATAACCGAGGGTTTTCCAATAGAAGACAGCAAAACCCAGACCCTCGTATCCTTTCTCAAAAGCATCAGCATCCCAGTGGACGCAAAGTCTGTGCGCACGGAAGACAAGGATTGTCTTTTTCAGACTGTGAGCTTTTTATGCACCTATGATGACATCAGAATTTTCAATTGCGAGATAATTTTAAAGATATCCGAGGGCAAAATCTTTTCAATAAGCGGGCGAAAGCCAACCTCAGCTCCGCTTGCCTCAGGTCCGCCAAATCTTCTCAGCGTAAATACGGCGCTCATTTACTTTTTAAACGGCATTAAAGAAGCAAATCTTAAGTGCAGCGAAATTACCGCAATTTCAGCGGGCTACTATATGACCGCCGAGCTTTCCGGCGGAGGCGAGCTTTATCCGGATTGGCGCTTCTCCACAGACTCGGGTGAGTATTATGTAAACGGGTTAAACGGTTCAGTAACGGCTGATTCTTACTAATTGCAATATTAGTTTTTGTGAAATAGTACAATATATTGATTTTTTATATTAAATTATAGAAAAACCTTTACATCTTTTATGTAAAGGTGGTAAAATCAAATCGTATGTTTAGAACCTAAGATATACTACTAAAGGATGTGATCCCTTGATAAAATACGTAATTAACGGAGGGAACCCACTTTACGGTGAAGTCACTATCAGCGGCGCAAAAAACGCTGCTGTGGCTATAATACCCGCCGCTTTATTGGTGGACGGGGAATGCAGAATCGAGAATATTCCTCAGATAAGCGACGTAACCCTTCTCCTCAAAATTCTCGATCAGCACGGTGCTGATATTAAGACCGTCAACAGGAACACGATGGACGTAAACTGCTCGTCCATCTCCAAAATAGGCACCGCATTCGAGTTAATGCGCCAGATCAGAGCTTCTTACTATCTTGTCGGCGCGATGCTCGGCAGATTTGGAAAGGCCGAGGTATCTATGCCGGGCGGCTGTGATCTGGGAGTTCGGCCTATAGACCAGCATATCAAGGGCTTCTCCGCCATGGGTGCGGAGGTCGAAATCAAAAACGGAATAATTTGCGCCAATGTCCCCTCGGGAAGACTGCACGGCGCTGAAATTTACCTCGATGTGGTTTCCGTCGGCGCGACTATCAATATTATGCTTGCCGCGGTTCTCGCGGAGGGGCAGACTATCATCGAAAACGCCGCTCGTGAGCCTCATATAGTTGACGTTGCGAACTTCCTCAACTCCATGGGCGCTGACGTCAGGGGTGCCGGTACCAACGTAATCAAAATCCGCGGTGTCGATAAGATGTCCGGCGGCTTCTACTCTATAATTCCTGACCAGATAGAGGCGGGCACCTATCTCGCGGCTGTTGCGGCCGCTGGCGGAGAGGTTCTGGTTAAGAATATCATCCCCAAGCACCTTGACTGCATAACCGCAAAGCTTATTGAAATGGGTGTTTCGATTGAAGACCGCGAAGACTCTATTTTGATAAGCCGAAAAGCTCCTCTTAAAAAAGCCAATGTAAAAACCATGCCTTATCCGGGCTTCCCGACGGATATGCAGCCTCAGGTTGCTGTCGGGCTTTGTCTTGCGAGGGGCATCAGCGTCGTGACCGAGGGCATATGGGACAACCGTTACAGGTATGTCGATGAGCTCAGGCGTATGGGCGCGAATATACAGGTTGACGGAAAGATAGCTGTTATCGAGGGCGTCCAGGGCCTTACAGGCGCACCGGTCAAGGCCTGCGATTTGAGGGCGGGAGCGGCGATGGTAATCGCCGGGCTCTGCGCAGTCGGGCAGACCGAGGTTGAGGATGTTTACCATATTGAGCGCGGCTATGAAAACCTGGTCGGAAAGCTCAAGGAAATCGGTGCCGACATCAGAAGTGTACGCGTTACTGAAAACACCGGTTCTGAATCCTTGGCGATTTAAGCATAATTATTAAAGGCAACAACTGGGGCGTCTTTCCGGATGCTCCTTTTCCTTTGACAGGATGTGAACAGATTGAATTTTTGCACCCTCGCCAGCGGTTCGAGCGGCAACTCAAGTCTGATATCGTTTGGAAAAACGCATATACTTATAGATGCCGGAATATCGATGCGGCGAATCGTAGCTTCCCTCCGCGCGCTCGACCTTGAGCCTGCCGATCTATCCGCAATACTTATAACACATGAGCACAGCGATCACATAAGCGGACTTTGCAACATGGTTAAGTACCACTGCGTTCCGGTCTACGCTTCAAGAAAAACGGCGGCGGCACTTTCTAATGCAATGCCTCACATAGGCGAGGTGCTGACCGAATTTGAGGCTGGGAACGCCTTCTCTATAGGCGACACGGAGATACATAGCTTTCGGACCCCCCACGACACTCCGGAAAGCGTTGGCTACAGGGTATTCGGCGGCAGCCGCTCGGTAGCTCTGGTTACCGACCTTGGCAATATTCCCGTCTCGGTTTTTGATGCGGTCTGCGGAGCCGACGCCGTAATTTTAGAAGCAAACCATGATATCGAAATGCTCAAATCGGGCCCCTACCCCTTTTTTCTCAAAAAACGAATTTTAGGTGACTTCGGACATCTTTCAAACGGAGCCTGCGGAGAGTTCGCAGTAAGGCTTGTCGAAAAGGGCACAAAGCAGCTTGTTCTCGCGCATCTAAGCAAGGACAACAATATTCCCGAGCTTGCTTTTTCTGCGGTCGATTCCTCGCTCCGCGGCTGCGGCGCGGTTCTGGGACGCGATTTCGAAATGACTGTCGCTCCTCGCACGGAGGCGGGAAGGCGACATACAATTTAAAAGGAATGCATTAGTCTGAATCCAGTTCAAACTAATGTTAAGGTAACACCGCACAATTCTAAGTGCGGGATTGCGCAGTCGGATTTTTTGTCAAATTGGCCAAAAAGCGCAGGGAATACTTTGCGTATTCCCGAGCATTTTTGGACGATTTGGCGAAATATCAGCAAGCAAGCGCGTGCTTAAGGCTTTAGCCGTGAACTCGGCGGTGTTGCCTTAATTTAAATGCGTTTTTCTCGCCGCTTGCGCGGCAACCGAAAAACCTGCACATATGACCATTCCTTTTCGTGGTCGTTTTGTGCTTTGAGTAATGCGAAAGGAATAATCAAATATGCTGAATATAAAAATAATATGTGTCGGCAGGCTGAAGGAACAGTTTTTCAGCGATGCCGTCGCAGAATATATTAAGCGGCTTGGCGGCTTCTGCAAGCTTGAGCTTGAGGAGCTTCCTGAGAGCCGGCTGCCCGTAAATCCTTCGGCTGCCGATATGGAAAGCGCTCTTTCTCAGGAAGCTGACAGAATAGAACTCCGCCTTCCGTCAAATGCTGCTATAATAGCGCTGTGTATCGAGGGCACAATGCTCGACAGCGAGCAGCTTTCGCAGCTTCTTCAGAAGTTCGCAAATCTCGGCAAATCAAGACTTTGCTTTATCATAGGCGGCTCTCTCGGCATGCACGAACGTATCAAGCAAAGAGCGGACTTCTGCCTTTCGATGTCCAGAATGACCTTCCCACATCATCTTGCCAGGGTCATGCTTTTTGAGCAGCTCTACAGGGGCTTTAAGATTACTGAGGGTTCTAAGTATCACAAATAATCGGTAGAATTTCCGCTTGTACTCAGTTGCGCCTAAAACTTGCGAAAGCTACGAAGGTATTTTTGCGCAAGACGAGGCGCAGACCGCAGGTAATACTTTGTGTATTGCCAAGGGCTGCAACGCGGTATTGCACAAAAAGAACAAGTAGATTTGTAAGGATTAGGCTCAACTGAGTACTAAAAAGGAGGGTTTTGTATGCCCTGGTGTCATGAATGTGAACAGGAATATGTAAAGGATATGAAAATCTGCCCCGAGTGCGGAAGTGAGCTTTTTGAGGAGCTTCCGCCTTCGATGATGAAGCCCGCAAAGCCAAAATGGGGTTTTCACAGGAATACCGAAAAATCAGCCGAATGGCCTAAGGACGAGCTTGGGAATAATATACCCTCGGTTTTTCTGACAAATATCAGCGGCTCTCAGCTTGATTACGAAATGGCCCTTTCTCTGCTAAGGGCGTTTAAAATCCCCTATGTCTGCGATTTTTCCGCGGCAGGCCGCCTTACAAGGGTCTGTTTTGGCTTCTCCGGTTCAGGAATGGATATTCATGTGCCTGAAACGATGCTGGAGGATGCAAGGGACGTTCTTCTCAACAACTCGGAGGAAAAAGAATGAATTTTAATAACGAATACCGAAAATGGATAAATAGCCCCACTCTTTCCGCGCAGGAAAAAGCGGAGCTCTCCGCGATATCCGGAAACGCGAAGGAAATCGAGGACCGTTTTTTTGCCCCCCTCTCCTTCGGAACGGCTGGTCTTAGAGGAATTATGGGTGTCGGCCTCAACAGAATGAATGTCCATGTGATACGGCACGCCACTCAGGGCTTCGCCAATCTCATTTGCGAGCTCGGTAAAGAAGCCATGGACAGGGGTGTCGTGATATGCTTTGACTGCCGCAACAACAGCCCCGAATTTGCGAGAGAGGCCGCGAGGGTCATGGCGGGCAACGGAGTAAAGGTTCGTCTCTTTGACGCTCTTCGCCCGACTCCCGAGCTGAGCTTTGCCGTTCGGGAATACGGTGCTAAGGCTGGCATCAATATCACCGCAAGCCACAACACGAAGGAATATAACGGCTATAAGGTCTACTGGGACGACGGCGCGCAGCTGCCCCCCGAGCATGCCGAAAAGGTCTCTGCCGCGATGTCCGAAATTGATATTTTTGACGGCATAAAAATTGCCGATTACGACGGAGCTATTGCTTCTGGTCTTATAGAAATTATCGGCAGCGAAATTGACGAGAAGTTTCTCGCAAACGTAATGGCTCAGTCGATATGCCCAGACGCGGTTAAAGCCGCCGCGGACGAGCTTTCTATCGTATACACCCCCTTTCACGGCGCGGGCTACAGGCTTGTACCCGAGGCTCTTACAAGGCTTGGAATAAAGCGTCTCTTCCCCGTTCCGGAGCAGATGGTGCTCGACGGAAACTTCCCCACCGTGAAAAGCCCGAATCCGGAGTTTTCCGAGGGCTTCGCTCTTGCCGTAGAGCTTGCGAAAAAGGTCAGCTCCTCTCTCATTATCGGAACCGACCCCGACTCCGACAGAATAGGCGTCATGGTTCGAAAGGGAGAAGAATTTGTCACTATAGACGGCAATCAGATGGGCGTTCTGCTGATGGATTACATCATCGGCAGCAAAAAGGCCGCTGGAACCCTGCCCGAAAACGCCGCAGTGCTCAAATCCAACGTTACAACGAAAATGGCGGACAGAGTTGCTCAAAAATACGGCGTTTATATTGAGGACACGCTGACCGGCTTTAAGTTCATGGCGGAGCGCATAAAGGACTTTGAAGAGACCGGCGAAAAGAAGGTCATTTTCTCGTATGAGGAATCATACGGTTACCTTATAGGCGACTTTGTGCGCGACAAGGACGCGGTTACGGCAGCAATGCTTATTGCGGAAATGGCGGCCGTGTATCATCTTCGCGGAATGACGCTTTATGACGCTCTGCAGTCTCTCTATACGAAGTACGGCTATTTCAAGGAAAAAACCTTGAATTTATCCATGCCGGGACTTGACGGCCTTGCGAAGATGAAGCAGCTGATGGAGAGCCTCCGGAGCGAGCCCCCGAAGGCTATAGGCGGCTTTGAGGTCTCCTGCGCTCTTGACTATTTATATGGGACTGTGCATGATTTAAAAACCGGTCAGGTAGCAGATAAAAAGCTCCCCAAGTCCAACATGATTATCTTTGAGCTTATAGGCGGCACTAATTTCATTGTCCGCCCCTCGGGAACAGAACCCAAGGTCAAGGTGTACATCATGGCGGAGGGCGAAAGTGCCGAGGCCTGCGATGATAAAATATCCAAGTGCGAAGCTTTTGCGCGTTCGCTGCAAGGTTAATAGGGCAACACCGCACGATTCTAAGTGCGGGATTGCGCAGTAGATTTTTTGTCAAATTGTCCAAAAAGCGCAGGGAATACTTTGTGTATTGCCGAGTATTTTTGGACTATTTGGCGGAAAATATTCAAGCAAGCGCGTACTTAAGGCGTAAGCCGCGAACTCGGCGGTGTTGCCATAGTATTATTCAGCGAGACTTATCCCCTTCGGTTAAGTCTCGCGAATGTATCAAGGAGTATTTTTTATGAGCTTTCCTTCCCTGCTGCTTATGGCTCTGGCGCTTTCGATGGACGCCTTCGCGGTTTCAATCTGTAAGGGGCTCGCAATGAAGCGAATTACCTTAAAGGGCGCAGTCACCGTCGGTCTTTGGTTTGGAATATTTCAGGCGCTGATGCCGCTTTTGGGCTATCTGTTCGGCTCGGTGTTTGAAGACAGCGTAAGGGCTATAGACCACTGGATTGCGTTTATTCTGCTCGCCTTCATAGGCGGAAAAATGATTCATGAGTCCTTCTCAAAGGATGATAAGCCCGACAGCGGTTCCCTTTTGTTCCTTAACATGCTGGTGCTTGCCGTCGCCACAAGCATTGATGCGCTTGCCGCCGGATTAACCTTTGCTTTTCTGAATGTAAATATAACAAATGCCGTTGTGCTTATCGGTATAACAACCTTTATTCTGTCCGTTATCGGCGTTAAGCTCGGCAACGTTTTCGGTGTAAAATACAAATCCCGCGCTGAGTTCGCGGGCGGAGTCGTGCTGATAGCGCTAGGGATAAAGATACTTGTCGAGCACCTTTTCAATTTCAACTTCTAGTGATTAATAAGGAGGCATAAAATGAAATTCAACTGGGTAACTTTTAAAGTCAGTGACCTTGAAAAAAGCTTAGATTTTTATAACGGCTTGCTTAAGCTTGAGATTGCCGCGAGGTTTGGCACAGAGGAGCACCAAATAGTCATGCTCGGCAAAAAGGATGAGCCGAAGGTAGAGCTTATTTGCGAGCCAAACACTAAAATTGAAAATCCGGGCAACGGAGTCTCAGTTGGTCTAGAAACTGACAAGCTAGATAAATTGGTTGACATGCTAAAAGAGTGTGGTCAAAAGGTAATTGGCCCGATTTCGCCAATGCCGAATATTAGATTCTTCTTTGTTAAAGATCCCGACGGATATACCATCCAACTTGTTGAGCAGAAGTAAGATTTTTATATCAAAATGCGAGGAATCAGCTTTACTGATTCCTCGCTTTTTCCATATACGACCTTTTATTGTACCTTTTTTACTAAAAACCGCGTTGATATATGTATAATTTTGACTATTAATTGTGATGCGAATTTTGTATAATTGCGGGCGTGTGTCTTTGCTTCTTGATGATAGACATACCAATTGTTTATAAATTCGGAGGAACTCATGGAGCAAAATATTCAGAAAACAGCAGCGGTGGATCAAACGGCGAATCCCGCGCCGCTGGGCTTATTGGCCTTTGGCATGACAACGGTATTACTTAATCTTCATAACGCGGGCATATACGGACTTGGAAGCATGATTATGGCTATGGGGATTTTTTATGGCGGACTGGCGCAAGTTATTGCGGGTATTATGGAATGGAAAAAGGGCAATACCTTTGGTACAGTGGCCTTCACTTCCTACGGATTTTTCTGGCTGTCACTTGTGGGCATCTGGGTTCTGCCGACTCTTGTTGGCGCTAAACCGGCCTCGGAGGGTGCGCTTATCGCGTACTTCATAATGTGGGGTATTTTCACTACGGGTATGTTCTTCGGTACGCTTAAGGGCGACTTTGCGCACAAATTTATCTTTGGCTCCCTTGCTGTTCTTTTCTTCTTGCTTGCGGCAAGAGATATCACCGGCTCAGCGTTTATTGCAACGGTAACGGGCATTGAGGGAATTGTTTGCGGTGCTTCAGCCATTTATACCGCCTTTGCGCTTATTCTTAACAGCTACTATGGCAAGACAGTAATGCCGCTTGGAAAATAATATTTAATACTGATTATAGTATAAAGATAGGCCGTCTATTTGACGACCTATCTATTATTATTTTATACACATCATTTCGGTATCTGCCTGCCCATGTGATCAATCCTATAGTTATCCTTGTAAATCAGCTCCGAAGCCTTAACAGGTGAATAGCCGTTCTTTATCAGCCATTCGATGATTCCGGGCAGAGCCTCGGGCGTGTGCTTGGCCGCGTTGTGAAATAGCACTATTGAGCCAGATTTAACCTTGCTTGTCACCCTGCTTGTGATTTCGGATGCTTGTATTTCTTTCCAGTCGAGGGAGTCCAGTATTACGACACCTTTACTGTAGTTATGACAAAATTCGCTATAAATTTCAGTCTTTTTGTTCTTAAATGGGTTTAGAATTGAATATGATTAAGAATCTTCGATGATGGCAAAAATAGGAATAATACTATTTGAGTCAGAAAGGAATATTCTTAATGTCCGATTCGTCATTTAAGGGCTTTACTCTTCCGAGTCAGGAATATAAAAAGATAAATGATAATACCTATTTGTACTATGATGAAAAAGCAAAAATAAATGTTGAAATTATCTCAGGCAAAGAGTCAGCAGAAGTTGTAGCAAAGAATATAATAGAGTTTCTATCAAAACTGTATATAGAAAGTGAAATGGCGCTATGGGAGTCACAAAATGATTCACAGTTGCTTTAGGTTATTAAGCATTGGATTATGAAAGAATTTCAGCATATTAATTGATTAAATAAAAAATTCCTCTTGTCGGAATATTGCTAATTATGGAATGAGTGGTATAATTATGTAGTATTTTGGATTGGGGGTTTTTAAATGAGAGAGCAATCTATACAATTCACTAAAGAAGTTGATGAGATTTTAAATTCATTGATTAATTATATTGATACATTACCTCAAAAATTGAGTGATGATGATATTAAGGATATCCAAGACAAATTAACATGGGTTAGGGATTACTTCTGTATTCAGTCGAATAATTGTTATCTTCACAAAGACAAACAAATCCCCGACTTATTCAGAGGAAATGTTGTTTTGGTGAAAAATGGTGAAAATTTCGGAATGGAATTTAGTGGAGATCATCCAGCAATAATATTACGAAACTGTAAGATCGGATTAGACCAAGTTTTAATATTACCATTAACATCTAAGAAGCCCAAAGCATATAAAGATAATGACGGTATTTATTTAGAATTTGGTCGTACCAAAGGTTTGACTGGATTTCAAGATATTAAGAACAAGGACAATCCAGATAACGGAAAGCATTGGGCTAATATATTAAATATTCGTAATATTAGTAAATCCAGAATACATATGCCACCAAATCCAGTAGAAATTGACGGTAGATATTTGACAAAAATATCTGGGGCAATATGTTCGCAAATAGCTCTAAGAAAAGATAAAGTGTTACAATTAAAAACAGTTGACAAGGCAAAATAGTAATAGTATAATATAAATATCTAAAAGGAGCTTATAGGCTCGATTATAATCTTTAAATAAAAAGCCCTGTTCTACAGGGCTTTTTATTTTACCCAGCATCACTATATGACAGTATAATACCGAAATACAAGTAAAGCAAACCAAGATTAAAATCACTAAAACAAAGAATTATTATTGACAATGATGAACATTTGGTATAATCTGAATATAATAAACAGAAAGAAGAGGATTACTCCCCTTCTCCCTGTGCCGTCATTTGGAACGCTTGTGCCAGCAAGCGTTCTTCGCTTTTATGTACCCACAAAATACGAAGACAAACCAAACAATCTGCAAAACATCACAGACGTTTCCCAGTGTCAAGTATTGCATACGCCACTCCTCTCTTTAGTGATAGGGGTTCGCCCCATGCCAATAGGCATCTTCCCCCATACACTTAATAGAAAAGTCAGCTAGCTGTTCCATAGACCGCATTCGTATTGTACCGCATCTTGTTAATATATACAAGAAATTTCTATAAAATAACAAAATCCCCCTCAGTTAAGAGGGGGATTTTGTTTGCTCAATTACATATTCGGACGGTATCAAACACTTT
>CAYQMY010000066.1:0-10289 GCA_964418735.1 uncultured Oscillospiraceae bacterium
CTATATAGTAGGGGAGGGCGCGCTCGAAGCAGACGCCGTAGCGCTTTTCAAGATCGGCCTCAACGGTAAGCGCGATACACTTATGAGTGTAGTCAACAGCGAGCTTGGTGGCCTGCTCAAGATCCATGCCGTTCATCATGCCGCCGAGCAGAGCACTTCCGAAGACGTCGCCGGTGCCGTGAAAATAGCCCTCGATGCGCTCGCAGTCGTAATAAAACATTTTGCCGGTGGTCTTATTATAGGCGGCGGCGCCGAGCCTTCCGGCATTAAACGAAATGCCTGTGAGTACAACCTGATTCGGGCCGAGGGCGGCAAGCTTTGTGAGAATCGACTCAACATCCTCGCGGCCTAGGGATTCACCCTTGTACGGCTCGTCAAGTATAAAGGCGGCCTCTGTAAGATTCGGAACTATCAAGTCGGCCTTGGCGCAAAGCTTCGCCATGCCCCTCGCCATCTCGGGGGAGTAAATCTTGTAGAGAAGGCCGTTATCAGCCATTACAGGGTCGACCATTACAAGAGTATCGGGAGTTTTGAAGTCATCGAAAATCTTCGCAACGAGATCAATCTGCTCAAAAGAACCCAGAAAACCGCTGTAAAGAGCGTTAAACTCAAGATTAAGAGTTTTCCAGTGGTCGGTTATAGGCACGAGATCCTCGGTCAAATCGCGGAAGGTAAAGCCCTCGAATCCGCCGGTATGAGTAGAAAGTATGGAAGTGGGCAGAACGCCGGTATCTATACCGGCAGCCGAAAGTATCGGCAGAGCAACCGTAAGTGAGCAGCGGCCGACACAGGAAATGTCGTGAATCGCCATCGCGCGTTTCTGTTTGTTCATAATAACCTCCGAATTAAAATGAGAAATATTTAAATAAGCTGCAAGGCGAAATCAGAAAAGACTCACCGCAGTATAAACGCAGCCGCAGTATAATACAATAGTATAATACAGAACTGCTGACAATATTAAAATCTCCAGTTAATGTATTTTTTATGGGGTCAGTTATAAAAAACGAGAGGCCGGATAAACCGGCCTCTGAAAAATTAAATTATTTGTGTTGTTAGTTTACTCGAACCAAGCACTCAAGTGTATTGCTGCCAACCGTGACATAGATCCTCGTCGTACCAACTGAAACTGCCGTAACCGTACCGTTTGAGGAAACGGAGGCTATATTGGCGTTGTCGCTTCTGAAGGTTGGCGTTTCTGAGGTGCCGGTTGCCTTAAGTGTGAACGTTTCGTTCTTGCTCGCGTATATTGTAACGTCTGTATGACTCAAGGAGAAGCCGCTGTCCGCAGGACCTGCGGCGGGGGCGGGGGTGGGTGCCGTTCCTGTGCCGGTTACACGGACGATGCACGAGGCTTTTGCCGAACCGGCCTCTGCCGTAATCGTCGCGTTGCCGTTTGCAACAGCCGTTACCTGACCGCTTGCACTTACTGTTGCAATCTGCGGATCAGATGAGGTCCATTTTACGGTCTGAGTTGAATTTGACGGAGTCAAGGTAGCATATAAAACCCAAGTGTCTCCGATAGTTGATAGTGTAAAGTCGGTCCGACTCAGGGTGATTGACGTAACCAGCGCACTTGGAGCAGGAGTTTGAGTCGGAGTGGGAGTTGCACTGACATTCGGGCTGGGTGTTGCGGTGGCCTTGGGAGTGCTGGTCGCGCTTATTGTAGGTGTGGGAGTAGCTTTTGGCTTTCCGAAGGACTTGCCCGAAAGACTCATATATACAAGTACAGCTACCGCTAAAATTATAATTGCAAGAAGAACAATGCCGGCTATTATCTTGCCCCTGCCGTCACTGTCGTCAGTTTTGCCCCGCTTTTTCCTCGCGCCGCAATAGGGGCATCTGCTGCGGATCGCGGAGTATCGTCTGTCACAGCGTCTGCATTTGATTTCCCCGAATAGACCCATAGTAGCTCCTCCATTTTAAAAGAATTCAAAAAAGACATAGTAAAATATCCCATGAGGATAAAACATTCCTTAAAATATAATACCTTGTCTTACGGAATACGTCAATCAATTTTCTCAAATTTGTTTACAATAGCTGGCAGGAAAGGTACAAAATAATGATTTATTTTGAGAAACATATGTTGACAAAAGGGGTACGGCATGCTAGAATATCTCCGTTGTCGCTGCGGGAATCGTAGCGGCAGTGGCATCTGGGGGCCTTTAGCTCAGCTGGTCAGAGCAACCGGCTCATAACCGGTCGGTCCGGGGTTCGAATCCCTGAAGGCCCACCATTTTAAAGAAATCCGTTCCTCTGCGCTCGTTCCTTTTTCCTTTTCCTCACGAAGCTTAAGCATCGTTCGGATTGGACGGGGGAACGAAAAGTTTATAGGGGTATAGCTCAGTTGGTAGAGCAGCGGTCTCCAAAACCGCGTGCCGAGGGTTCAAGTCCTTCTGCCCCTGCCAAAAAAGCCTGTAATCATTGTGATTACAGGCTTTTTGCTGTTTGCCGATTTAATCCGCCGTCTGAGCAGACAAGTCAACGCTTACCTGCCTGAAGCCATCGGGAAGTAACAAATATATGTTTTAAACGTAAAATGTATTGATAAACAGGAAAGGTGGACTTCTGTTGATTAATATATTCGGCACAAAAGAAGAAACCAGACAAGCCGCGCGGGCCGCGGTAAACTGTCAGCCTGCTGAAGACGAAATTAAGAAATGTGAAGATGTAGTCCATGAAACGGCCTCTATTCAGGCGACGGTAACGGTTGCCCCTAAAGTCGACGTTGGCGATATTCAAACCTTATGTATAAATAACCCTGTAATCAGGCCGTGTTCCGGCGCGCCTTCCCCTACGAGATGCTGCAGGTTTATGGTCAGTCAGGATGTGTGCATACAGATACCGCTTACGTTCTCTGCGGATGTAGAAGCGGTGCCGAGCGGCATTTCATGCGGAGCGCCCGGCATAGGTCCGTGCGGCCGGGCAACTTCCTGCACCTATACTATCGGTTATTATAAAAATCATCCCGAGGTAACAAACGCGCTTATCGCGCTCAACGGGGGTTCTATCATATTGGGGTCTAACGGATCAGGCGCAAGCTTTACAGTAACCGTCTTAAATTCCTATGATGTGCTCTCGCTCAATACGCCGGCGCCTCCCATACCGCTTACCCACCCGCGTTCAAATCAGTATCAGATACTTTACGCACAGCTTCTTGCAGCGAAGCTGAATATCATAAGAGGTGCCGTCTGCGATGCGGCAGCAGCAGCGATAGCCGCTGCCGATGCGTTTATTGCAACCTCCGTATCCGGAGTCGGAAAGGACGGCGCAGATACCGTTCAGGAGCCGCTGGCAGCCTATAACGAAGGAGTGGCAGAGGGTTGCCCGTATCACTGCCCGTCTCATATGTAAGCATGCTTAACCCGAATTTATCGGTTTAGCAATAATCAAGGCGGCAAAGCTCATGCTTTGCCGCCTTTTAGCTAAATTATTTTACTCCGCTGAGATTATAAAGTAATATACCGGCTGCCCGCCTGAAACGAGGGTGATTTCAGCACCCGAAAGATTCTCCTCGAATTTTGCCGCGCAATCCTTTGCGGTGTCCTCCTGAACGTCGGAGCCGTAAAAAACCGTTACGAATTCAGGCGAAATTTCAGAGAGCTTGTCCGAAGCGGCAGAAATAATGGAATTAAGGTCCTTCTTAATGGAGATAAGCTTGCCTTCCAAAAGCGCGAGGTAGTCTCCCTCTTTTATTTCGTGCCCGTCATATTCGGAGTCGCGGGCCGCATAAGTGACCTGAATCGTGTGTACCCGGGAAAGAGCCGCTTCCATATTGGTCTTAAGCGTCTCCTCGTCAAGCGAAGGGTCAAAGTCGAGAAGGGCTACAATTCCCTGAGGAATTGTAAGAGAGGGGATAACAATTACCTTCTTATCAGTAAGAGCAGCACATTGCTCGGCTGCCATAATAATATTTTTGTTGTTCGGCAGAACAAAAACCGTTTCTGCCGGCGTTTTGTTTATTTGCTTCAATATATCCTCAGTAGAGGGATTCATGGTTTGCCCGCCGGAAACCAGCCCGTCCGCTCCAAGGTCGCGAAATACCGCCTCCATACCCTCGCCTGCACAAACCGAAACAACGCCGTACTTCTTTTCGGGCACGGTCGCCGCCTTTTCATTCTCCTCACGGGCTATAGTTTCCGTGTGCTGCTTGCGCATATTTTCGATTTTTGTTGTAAGCAGGCCGCCGTAGGTAAGGGCTTCGGTCAGAACCGCGCCCGGAATATTTGTGTGAACATGAACCTTGATTATTTCGTCGTCGTCTACAACCACGATGCTGTCGCCGAGGTTGCTGAGAAAGCTCTGAAGCAGCCTGGGATCTTTTTTATTTTCGCGCTCCACTATAAACTCGGTGCAGTAGGTGAAGTTGATATCTTCAGTATCGAAGTCTGAAAAATCCGCCTTGTCCTTTAACTCAACGGGAATATCGGAATCGGGAACCTTTTCTCCGCGCAGCGCGGCGAGCATAGCCTCAAGTATAATGACATATCCCTTGCCTCCGGCGTCTATTACGCCGGCTTTTTTCAAGACGGGGTTTAAATTTATAGTATTGGCAAGAGCTTCCTTGGCGGCCTTTATTGAGGAGCTGAGAGCAGCCTCTGCTCCCGCGCCCTCAGCCGCAACGGCCTTTGCGCGTTCGGCAGAAAGCCGCGATACCGTGAGAATAGTTCCCTCCGCAGGCTTCATAACGGCCTTATAGGCAGCGGAAACGCCCTCGCTCATAGCCTCGGCAAGAACAGTGCCGCCGACCTCGTTTTTATCCTTAAGTACACGCGCCATTCCGCGAAAAAGCAGGGACAAAATAACACCGGAATTTCCCCTTGCGCCGCGCAGAAGCGCCGCGGAGGTTATTTCGGCTGCCTTGCCTATCGTCGAAGGCGTGGTTTTACGCAGCTCCGCAGCAGCAGCGTTCATCGTAAGGCTCATATTTGTCCCCGTGTCGCCGTCTGGAACGGGAAAGACATTCAGTTCGTTTATGGTCTGTTTATGCGACTCCAGCGCCGAGGCCGCATAAAGAATCATATTATTAAAAGCCTGGCCATCAATATACTCTCTCAAAGTTGTGCCCCTCCAATTACTTTCTGCTAATCGAGCATCATTCCGTCGATATAGATGTCTATGGTTCTCACCTCGACGCCTGTAGCGCTCTCGACCTTATATCTGACCTCATTTATTATCGATTCGCACAGCGCAGGAATATTTATTCCGTTTTTAATAATAATATGGAGGGCGATGGTCATATCGCCTTCATCGCTGAAGCTTACCAGCACTCCCTTGCTCATAACTTCTCTTTTGAGAAGGTGAACAAGGCCGTCACTCATCGAACGCATGGCCATACCGCGCACACCAAAGCAGTTTGTGGCCGCGAGTCCGGCTATATTCGTAAATACATCGTGAGAGATGGTGATAGTGCCCTTTTCGGTGGATATCTTAACCATAAGCCTTTCTCCATTTCTTAAGGCAACGCCGCACGATTCTATGTGCGGGATTGCGCAGTCAGATTTTTTGTCAAATCGGCAAATAAGCGAAGGGAAATACTTTCTGTATTCACGAGCATTTTTGGACGATTTGGCGGAAGATATGCAAGCTGGCGCGTAGCTTAAATTATGCGGTTGTCTTGTTAATTACATGGACGGACAAGCCGTCCGCAACACTTTTCGCATTGGTTTTGTCATTATAATATATTTTATTCAAAATCGCAAGAAAAATCAAATATAGCACAAAATAACCGCACGGGCTTTTTAAAAACTTGTATTTCAAAGACAGGCAGTATATAATATCCGCAAAGCGGATATTATACGCGCTCTGTGCGCACGCGCTAAGTTTCAAGCCGCGGCGCGGGACGCGCCGATGGTGTATATATGATATAAAATTATTGCCACAATAAGGAGGGTGCTTTTATGAAAAAGGGAAATGGTCTAATAACGTTTATTGTAGTTATAGCGTTTTTATGCGCCGCAGCTGCCGTTATCGTAACGAACATAGACAAAATCAGAGAAATCATAGAGGCGTGCAGAAGACGCGCTGATGAAGCTTTTTCAAATTGCCACTGCATATGCAATTGCGACGAGGAAATCCCTGAGGAAAACGACTTTGAAGATGTAGAAATCTGATAAACCAACGCTAAAGCGCCCTGCCAAACGGCAGGGCGCTTTACAGACTATCAATAACTCCCTCGCAGGGAAATAGAAATCTAATTTTTCCGGGAATTCACTTCTCGGAAAAATTCCTCAGCCCGCGCAAATAGTGTGCGACCGGGGGTATCGAGCCGTAAGGCTCGTATCTAGGGGGAATTGGATTCCCCCTAGAAGCTTGTCGAAAAAACTTTTTTGACAAGCTCTAAAGCGCCCTGCCAAAAGGCAGGGCGCTTTACATTGTTTGTAGTTTAGGGAAGATAGCCGGCAGGGTCTACTCTGACGCCGCCCTTCCAAAGTTCAAAGTGGAGATGCACCCCATCCGCAAGACCGGTAGCTCCGGCTTTTGCAATAACGTCGCCTTGTGCGACCTTGTCGCCAACCGCAACGAGGTTTTCAGAATTATGCGCGTAACCTGTGACCTCTCCGTTGTCATGGCGTATTTCGATAAAATAGCCGTAGTCGGAGTACCACCCGGAGAAAATTACAGTTCCTCCATCGGCTGCGTATATCGGAGCGTTTAAGCTGACTCCAATATCCATTCCGCGGTGATAGGATGAGCCCATACCTATGTCACGGTAACCGAAGGGCGAAGTGATCTGACCATGGGCAGGCCAAATATAATAGCCCTTTGAAGTAGAACGCGGCAGAGTGCCGACCATGACGACTGCGGGAGTCGGCTCGGAGATCACGGTTGCGTTTTTGATGACGCTTTCGATCTTGTTGCCGCTCAGGATTGTCTGCTGCTCCGTTACAATCATCTCGCCGTTAGAACCTTCGCTCAGAACGGTGGTCTGTCCTTCGTACATCGAATCGTCCTTAATGTATTGGACAGAGTAATTTACAGGTGCGACGTATTTAACCTGCTCAACCGTCTTGATATTCAGGAGCGACGCGCCGTTTGCATCCTTTGTTGTAAGCACGCGGGTCATTTCTGAAAGATCCGATACGGAGCCTTCGGGTATAAACTTCTGCGTAATTTCGATGCTTTCCGAAAAACTTGCCTGGGTGGCCGTGGGAGACATGTTGGATTCAAGTATCGACGACAAAAGATCGGTGATGTCCTTGCGGTTTTCGGCCCCGCCTATGGCTTTTCCGTTTACGTTAAGTATGTACAGCTGCTGTATGCCGCCGACCTCACCTAAAATGAGGTTTGTAAGTTCGTCGGTGTTGAGGTTTGTTGAAGCAACGCCTTTCCTGTAGGAAACACCCTCTTTTATAGAGTAGTTGTAGCCCAGTATTTCGGCGGCCTTCTTCTCGGCGTCGGAAATAGCCTGCTGAGCAACTTCCTTCGACTGTACTATACCTACAAGCTGACCGTTGTACAAAACGGAAGTGGTTATGCCGGGTCCGAATGCTATGAGTGCTGCGGAAATTAAAAATAGTCCAAACAATATTGCAACGCATGAGAGTCGATTTATTAAAATCTTTGGTTTGGCATTGCGTCTGGAATGGGCTGCTTGACTGATTTTTTCAACAAGTTTAATGTCCGAAAAAACAAGTGGCAGTGTCTTGTCCATTTCGCTAGCTTCTCCTTTTAATTGATATCGGATGGCGGAAAAAATTCATAAAATTTTGACCGCATACGTATCCGAGAGCTTTGTGTACAAAACAATAGCCTAAAAAATCAATTTCGTCAAGCAAAATAACCAACAGGTCACAAATTATTTACAAATGCGAATAAGAATTTGAATAAACTGTTAAATAATCGTGCAAATTTATGGTTTATTGTAAACCCAATTTTTTACTTTGCCTCGTAAACATTTCCGTCGGTGTTCTTTAATTTATACATGTCCTCCATAACCACCGAGAAGTGGAAAATCGGACGGTCAACCCTTGTTATTATTAGGGGAGCATGCTCCATTCCGGCGGGAATGAACATCATAGTGCTTTTTGTAAGCACATGCTTTTCGCCGTCAAGATAGAAAATAACCTCTCCGCCGAGATCCGTAGGATCGTCGGGATTGATACCGTAGAATGCGACTATCTCATTTGAATCATGCTTATGGGACTTTAAAAAGTTTGTCCCGACAGTGGGACTGTCAATCATATAGGTGTTGGGCTTAAGATACCAGGAGGTGTTCATCTGAAATGCTCCCGGTATAATGTTTCCGTCCAGCCAGTGTATACGCTTTGCAAACTTCTCGTATTCCGCCACAACCTCAGGTTTTGAATGGGAGGCTGGGAGAATGAGATCCTGAATAACCAGATTTCCGTATTTACCCTCGTTGTTCATTACGCCTTTTTCCGCTAAAAAGTCAGACATGTTTATTGCCCCTTTCTTATGCAATTCCTTTAATATCTCTCGGTCATTTCCTGAGATACCTATAATCAAATAATACTATACATATTATAAATTATCAATAAGCTTCAATAACGATATACAAGGCGCATATTTTATATATAGGACAAATATACTTGTACAAATACTGTGGAAAGGGTGTTTTTGATGGCATACGAGGAAAAATACAAAAAAACAGAGCAGCCGCACAATCTGATTCTGGAGGGCAGGCGCCGCCTTTCGGTATCGGGAGTTGAGGATGTTGAAAGCTTTGACGAACGCGAGGTAGTTCTTGATACGATCTGCGGCGCTCTTGTAATAAGGGGCAGCGAGCTGCGAATCGAAAAGCTGAGCATCGACGGAGGAGATCTTATACTGGACGGGGATGTGGAGTCAATGACCTATGAGGCGAGAATGAAGGAAAAGGGAACGTTCTGGTCAAGACTGTTTAAATAATATGAGTCTTTCTATTACATATCAGGTTCTGGAAGCATCGCTTTCGATTGCTCTTGGGGCTTTCCTCGGTGTAATATACGACTTTTTTAGGGTCATGCGGCGGCGTATCGGGACAAAACGAGTTACCGGAATTTTTGATGCGCTCTACTGGCTGATTGCCGCCGCGTGCCTGTTTTTCTTTTCCTCCGGGGTGTCCCAGAGAGGCTTCAGGCTTTTTATGTTTGCCTGCGCATTTCTCGGCGGAACCCTGTATTTTATGACACTAAGCCATCTGGCAATTAAGCTTCTAGATTTATTTGCCGATTTTTTACGTTTTATGCTATGTTGCCTTTGCTTACCCTTTGTTTTGTGCATGAAATTATTAAAAAAAATTAAGGAAATATTAAAAAAGGTATTTCAATATTTGAAAAAGTGGTTTAAAATAAGTACTAAGGGTTTTATGCCCCCTGAAGTTTTTGCTGTGCAGACTCGCAGTACAAAGGAGGAGCGCTTTGAAAATCAGGAAGGCAAGTATTATTACGAAGCTAATAGTAATAATACTCATAGGATACGCGGCGGTATCACTGATAGGCCTCAGCTCGAGAATTCAGTCGGCCGAAAAAGCAAAAATCGAGCTGGAGAAAAAGGCGGACGAACTCGCGGAGCGAAACGCCGAGCTTGAACATTATATACTTAACAGCAAGGACCCGGAAACGATAAAGAGCGTTGCTCGCGAAAAGCTCGGTCTTGTTATGCCCGGAGAGATAGTTTTTTATGATGTCGGCGGCTAAATTATAACTTTTTATGTTTTATTCTAAGGAGGAAGTTTTTTCTATATGGAGTTGGAAGTGGGGACTGTTCTGGAAGGCAAGGTCACCGGAATAACTAAATTCGGGGCGTTTGTTTCCTTTCCCTCGGGCAAATCAGGGCTTGTACACATTTCGGAGATCGCATATCCCTATGTTCAAAATGTGAGCGATCACCTTACCGACGGACAGACAGTCAAGGTGAAAATCATTGGCATTGATGAAAACGGACGTATAAACCTGTCCATAAAAAAAGCTACCGAGCCTCCAAGGCCGGCGCAGAATACTTATCAAACGCCAATCAGAAATCAGCAGCCTGTAAAAACGGCTTATAGGGCGCCTGCTCAGACTGCGGCGGAAACACCTTTGCAGGACAACTCCTTTGAGGATAAGCTTAAAAGGTTCATGCAGGATTCGGACAGCAAGATATCTGGTATAAAGCAGTTTTCGGATCACAGAAGCGGCTCACGCCGCCGCAGCAGCAAAAGTTAATTTTAAGGGCGGTGATTTCACCGCCCTTAGCGTATCAAAAAGGTGTTTTTGATACGCTTCTAGGGGGTATCCAATACCCCCTAGGTAACCACTGATTTAATCCGGCGTTGCCAGATTGGTGGGGATAGCATCCCCAATCGAGGC
>CAYQMY010000067.1:0-10173 GCA_964418735.1 uncultured Oscillospiraceae bacterium
AAGAATCAGGCATAGAGACAAAATAGCTAAAACGCGAAATTTCCATTGATGAATACGGGAATTTCCTTGCCATCCTTTGTTGTGCCTGTGATCGAGAAATCGGAAGTTCCGACCATGAAATCGACATGAGTTATCGATTGGTTAAGCCCTGCCGCCTTGAGCTCGTCGGGCGACATTTCCTGCCCGCCCTTTACACAGGGATAAGCGGTTCCGAACGCAAAGTGGCAGGAGGCGTTTTCGTCAAAGAGAGTGTTGTAGAATAGTATGCCGGAGTTTGAGATCGGTGAATCGTAGGGTACAAGCGCCACCTCGCCGAGGAAAGACGCGCCCTCGTCGACCGAAAGCTCGTTTTCAAGAAATTCCTGTCCCTTTTCGGCTGTGGCCTTAACTATTTTTCCGTCCTTTAATTCAAGCTTGAAGCCGTCAACGATGTTGCCGCCCAAAACAAGCGGTTTTGAGGCGTAAACTACGCCGTTTACGTCGTCAAATTTAGGCGCTGAAAAAACCTCCTCTGTCGGAATGTTAGCGCAGAAAACAAGGCCGCTTGGAGTTCTTTCGTCTCCGCCCTCCCAGACATGGTTTTCGGGCATCCCGACAACAAGATCGGTGCCGAGGGAGTTTTTGTAGTGCAGGGTTCTAAACTGATACTCGGTAAGCTTGCGCTTGCGTGAAGAGAGCTTTGCGCGGTGCTCGTCCCAGAGCTTTACGGGGTCTCCGTCCTCCGTGACCCTGACTGCCTCGTAGATGGCATCCCATAGCGCTTCGACAGCTTTTTCGCCGCTTTTGCCGGGGAACACCTTTTTCGCCCAGGCTTCAGTCGGTACCGAGGCCACGCACCAGGGGAAGAAGTTCGTCATCTGGCGGCGGCGATATGGCTCTAGCGCTTTTCCTACCGCAATGCTCGTCCGTCTAAGCCTGTCGGGCAGGACGCCCTTTAGCGCCTCGGGGTCTGAGGCGGATATCGCAAGCCATGCCGCGCCGCTCTCCGAATAGTCGTTGTGAAAATGCGAAAACCACTCCGGCACCTCGTCAAAGACAGAGTTGTCGGCGCGGAGGTACTTTTCGCGGGAGAGAGCGTCGTCAGTCCATTTTACGACGACCTCACGGCAGCCGACATCATAGGCGCAGCGCGCGCAGAGTCTTGTAAAGGGCGCGGAGTCCACGGGAGAGGATATTACCAGAGTTTGACCCTTTTGCAGGTTTAATCCTGTTTCAATGAGCAATTTAGCGTATTTTTTAAGCTTGCTGTCCATAAAAAGCCTCTTTCTAAGTTCTATAATGTTTTTAATATGCTCTGTTAAGGTCCGATAATACGGAGTGTTAATTGGTGATTCTTTACAACAAACGTTTATGGTAATATAATAAATTAATTATATCACTGCCGAAAGGAAAATAATATGAAATTTAAAGATATGAGATATGAGCGAATTAACATAGAGGAAACAAAGGCCGCGATAGGAGACGCGATAAAGCTGTTCGGCGAGGCTAAAAGCTTTGAGGAAGCCGATAGCGTATTTCTAAAGGTCGAAGAAATCGCGTCCAAGATGGACACGATGTTTTCGCTTGCCTATGTGCGCCATGAGATAGATACAGCAGACGAATTTTACAGTGCAGAGGTTGAGTTTATGGATGAAAGCCTCCCGCTGCTTCAGGAAACGCTTCAGGAGTGGAACAAGGCGGAGCTTGAGTCTAAATTCCGCGCTGATTTTGAGAAGAAGTACGGAAAGCTCCTGTTTCTCAATATCGAGATGCAGCTTAAAACCTTTTCACCTGAAATCATACCCGAGCTTCAGGAGGAAAACCGCCTGACGACCGAGTACACAAAGCTTCTGGCCTCGGCGCAGATTACGTTTGAGGGCGGGGTTTACACGCTGTCGCAGCTGTCGCCCTTTAAGCAGGACTTGGACGACACTCGCCGCCTTAACGCATGGAAGGCTGACGGCGGCTTTTTCAGTGAGAACAAAGAGAAGCTTGACGAGCTTTACGCAAAGCTTACCTCTGTACGCGACCGCATGGCGAAAAAGCTCGGCTACAAAAACTACATCGAGCTTGGCTACTACCGCATGAACCGCAACAGCTACAATAAGGACGATGTTGAGAAGTTCCGCGCCGCGGTGAGGGAGCACCTTGTGCCTGTCGCGGCTGAAATATACAGGGAGCAGGCAAAGCGCCTCGGCAAAAGCTACCCGATGAACTTTGCCGACGTCGCGCTTGCGTTCAGAAGCGGAAATCCAAGACCTCAGGGTACGAGTGATGATATTCTCGCGCATGGAAAGAAGTTCTATTACGAGCTTTCAGGCGAAACAACGGAATTTATAGATTTTATGTTCGAAAATGAGCTGATGGACGTTCTCAGCCGCAAGGGCAAGGCCGGAGGCGGCTTCTGCACCTCGTTTCCGGACTACAAAGCTCCGTTTATCTTTGCAAACTTCAATGGAACCGCCGGTGACGTCGAGGTCATCACGCACGAGGCCGGACATGCCTTTGCCGCCTATACGTGCCGGGACATTGTGCCTATGGAAAGCCAGCAGCCGACGCTCGAATCCTGCGAGATTCATTCGATGTCAATGGAGTTTTTCGCCTGGCCCTGGGCGGAGGGCTTCTTCGGACCCGATACGGACAAGTTCTACTACAGCCACCTGTCGGGGGCTTTGACCTTTATCCCCTACGGAACGATGGTCGACCATTTCCAGCACGAGGTATACGAAAGACCTGAAATGACGGCGGAGGAGCGCCATGCGCTCTGGCAGGAGCTTATCAAAACCTATATGCCGTGGCTTAAGCTCGGTGAGATACCCTTTTACGGCGAGGGCCGAGGCTGGCAGCGCCAGAGCCATATTTACGAGCGCCCGTTTTATTATATTGATTACTGCCTCGCGCAGACCGTCGCGCTGCAGTTCTGGGCGCTAATGCAGAAGGATATGAAAGATGCTTGGAAGCGCTACATGGACCTTCTAAGACTCGGCGGAAAAAAGACCTTTACGGAGCTTGTCGCGGCGGCGGGGCTTGATACGCCCTTCGGCAGCAATGCGCTGAAAACAGTGTCTAAGGCGGCTGAGGACTGGTTATACAGTGCCGACAAAACGGGATTTTGATTAATAAAATAGCCGGGGGGTGCGCTGATGAAAAACGACCGTTTGTTTCAGATAATGTATATTCTGCTCGAGCGGCAGAGCGTCACCGCCCCGGAGCTTGCCCAGCTCCTTGAAATTTCTGTACGAACAGTTTACAGGGACATAGAAGCCCTGTCGATGGCTGGCGTGCCGGTTTTTACCTCACAGGGCAAGGGCGGCGGCATTTCGATCATGGAGGGCTATACCTTTGATAAGGCGCTTTTAACCGATGACGATCAAAACCAGATTCTTTTCGCGATTCAAAGCCTTAAGGCCGCCGAACAAAATGTGGACGGGCTTTTAAAAAAGCTCGGAGCTGCGTTTCAAAAGGACGGAGCAAACTGGATTGAGGTCGACTTTTCGCGCTGGGGCATGCGCCGCACGGATAACCGTAAGTTTGAGCTGCTGAAGAAAGCGATCCTTGAAAAGAGTATTCTTCGCATTGCGTACTGCGGCACCTCGGGGGCACTTTCCGAGCGAGAAGTGAAGCCGATTAAGCTTATATTCAAGGCGAAAAACTGGTATTTGCAGGCCTTCTGCCTTCAGGCCGAGGACTTCAGGCTTTTTAAGGTCAATAGAATTGTGGAGTTGTCTCTTACGGACATAAAGTTCGGCGAAGTTTTTACCGATTTGCCGTCTGCCGATGTGGAGCCTATGCCGCCGCCGTTTTCTGCGGTTCCGGTTAAGCTTCGCTTTCCTCCTAACATGGCGTTTCGCGTCTACGACGAGTTTGACCGCGCTGGAATAGAAGCTCAGCCGGACGGCAGCCTTCATGTTTCTGCCGAGTTTCCGTTGGATAGCTGGGTTTTGAGCTATATTCTTTCCTTTGGTACCGAAGTCGAAATTCTGGAGCCTACATATCTAAAAACACAGCTAAGGGAATACGTAAAAATTATTTATGAGCACCACAAAACCTGACGCGCTGCTGTCAGGTTTAAAGTCTTATACTAAGCTTGCGACAGGTGAAAACCTGAAAAAAGTATAGGAGATGTTATTTATGGAAGAAAAGTATTGTCAGTGCTGCGCGATGCCAATGGGGAATACCGACGAGATGTACGGAACAGAGAAGGACGGAAGCAAGAGCGCTGATTACTGCAAGTACTGCTACGAAAACGGCGAGTTTACCTTCAACGGCTCTATGGAAGAGATGATCGGAATCTGCGTGCCGCCGATGGTTGAAAACAATCCGGGGATGACGCAGGAGCAGGCAAGAGATATGATGAAAAAGTTTTTTCCGATGCTGAAGCGCTGGAACGTGAAGTAAAGAATATTTTTGAAGGGGTGCATAAATGAAAGCTGAGGCTATAGAGGTTTCAATGCTTGCTGCCTGCGGTATAAACTGCACGGCCTGCTATATGCACCTCGGCAAAAAGCCCTGCGGCGGATGCAGAGCAGAAAGCTCAAAGAGGAACAATTACTGCGGCAGATGCAAAATCAGGAACTGTTCCGTGGAAAAGGGCCTGTCTTACTGCTTTGAATGCGAGCAGTTTCCCTGCAAGCTGATAAAAAGCATTGATAAGCGCTACCGAGTAGGTTACGGTATTAGCCTGATTGAAAACAGCCTTGCGGCAAAGGAAAAGGGTATAGAGACCTTTCTTTCCGAAAACCTTAAGCGCTATACATGCACTTCATGCGGCGGAATAATCTCTATGCACGACGGAGACTGCAGCGAATGCGGCACGGAATACATACTGGGTAAAAGGAGCGTTAAGCGATGAGGTGGACAGAAAAGTATACTCAGGCTATAAAGCCCGCGATGGGGCAGATAGGCGAATTCATTGACAATCCGCTGTGGCAGGAGCTATGTGGATTTGTTGAAACGACTTATGATGTTTCGCCGCTAATTGAACACAGTATTTGTTCCGCCGCCCCTGGTTGGAACGTCAAGTACAAGAAGAGCGGCAGGGCACTTTGCACGCTTTATCCGAACGAGGGATTCTATACCTGCATGATATGTATTGGAAGCAAGGAGCAGATGGAGGCGGAGCTTGTGCTTACAGTCTGCAGTTCGTATATCCAAGAGCTGTATAAAAGCGCAAAGCCCTTTAACGGCACCCGCTGGCTTATGATTGACGTCACGTCGAACGAGATTCTCGAGGATGTGAAAAGACTGCTTTTCGTCAGAGCAAAGCCAAAGAGGTAATATTATGCACGAGGTTACAGCTAAGGGCATTCTGTCCGCAAAAAATAACATGAATATATATAGGGGCTGTACTCACGGCTGTATTTACTGCGATTCTCGCAGCGAATGCTATGGGATGACCTATACTTTTGAGGACATCGAAGTCAAGACCAACGCGGTAGAGCTTCTCGATAAAGCACTTTCAAAAAAGCGGGAGAAGGCTGTAATTACCACGGGCGCGATGACTGACCCATATATTCCGCTCGAGAAGGAACTTTGCAATATGCGAAGCTGTCTGGAGGTCATTGAGCGGCACGGCTTCGGAGCATCGGTGCTTACAAAGTCCGATCTTGTACTGCGCGACCTTGATTTACTGCAAAGAATAAACCGCAAGGCAAAGTGCGTGGTTCAGATGACGCTGACAACCTACGACGAGGAGCTATGCGCTAAAATCGAGCCGAATGTCGCCACAACGAGAAGGCGCTTTGAGGTGCTTAAGGAGCTGCAAAGGGCCGGAATACCCACTGTTGTCTGGATGACTCCGATTCTGCCCTTCATAAACGACACGGAAGAAAATATCAGGGGACTACTCGACTACTGTGTTGACGCTGATGTGAGAGGTATTCTTTCTTTTGGTATTGGCATGACCCTGCGCTACGGCAACCGCGAATACTTTTACATGAAGCTGGATGAGCTTTTTCCGGGCCTTAAGCGTGAATATATGCACGCATTCGGCTCGTCCTATGGGATAAAAAGCCCGAACAGCGCAAAGCTGGAGCGAATTGTCAAAAAAACCTGCCGGGATAATGGAATTACACACGGCATGAACGAGGTCTTTGGATACATCGCGGCTTTTGAGCCCAAGGAAAGCCAGATAAGTCTCTGGGAAGGGAACTAAGGCAAAAAATCTAAGGGCACTGCTGAATTTTCAAGCAGTGCCCTTTTTGTTTTCCTCAAGTATATTTCTTAATAATCTCTTCGGCGGTAAGCATGCCGTCGACAGCGGCGGACATTATCCCGCCCGCGTAACCGGCACCCTCTCCGCAGGGGAAAAGGCCGGAAATGCTTGACTCTCTGCCTTCGTCCCTCACAATTCTCACAGGGGAGGAACTCCGCGTCTCGGGGGCTGTCAGAACAGCGTCGTGGTCGTTAAAGCACCTGAGTTTTTTTGAAAGCTCGGGTATCGCCGCTGCTATGGTATCTGTGATTTTTTTAGGTAAGACCTCTCTGATATCGCCGAACCTAGGTGCGGGAGCGTAGGTGGGAACAACCGTTTTCGCTCCTGTACTCGGGTGGGATTTAAGAAAGTCGCCGACGAGCTGAGAGACCGCACGGTAAGTGCCGCCGCCGTTATTATACACAGCTCGCTCAATTTCGCGCTGCCAGTACATGCCGCCAAGCGGACTTTTGTCGGGAAAATCCTCGGGGGTAAGCGTAACGAGAAACGCGGAGTTCGCGTTAACGCCGTCGCGTTTCATATAGCTCATGCCGTTTGTGACCACGCCGCCCTCCTCAGACGCCGCAGCGACAACAAAGCCACCGGGGCACATGCAGAAGGTATAGGCGGAGCCGTTTGGAAGATGGCAGGCAAGCTTGTAGTCTGCGGGCGGAAGAGCGGGATTCCCCGCGGAAATACCGTACTGAGCAGCGTCGATGCTCTTTTGCAGATGCTCGATTCTTACGCCCATGGAAAAGGCCTTCGGCTCAAGCTTAGCGCCGCTTGAAAGCAGCATTTCAAAGGTGTCGCGGGCGCTGTGCCCTATAGCAAGGACAAGCTCGGAGCAGGGTAGCTCGTAATTTCGGCAGCCCTCAGAAACAGTGACCGAACAGATTCCGTCATCGTGCTTTAAGCCGACAAGCTTCTGCCCGAAGCGTATTTCGCCTCCAAGCTTTTCGATTCGCTCCCTGATATTTTGCACCACATCAATTAGCACATCTGTGCCAATGTGCGGCTTTGAATCGTAAAGAATGCTCTCGGGCGCTCCGGATTCGGCAAGCTGCTCCAAAACCCAGCGGATGCGTTCGTTTTTCGTGCCTGTGGTTAGCTTTCCGTCGGAAAAGGTGCCCGCGCCGCCCTCGCCGAACTGCACGTTGCATTCGGAGTCAAGCTCTCCCTTTTCCCAGAAACGCTTAACCTTCTCGCTCCGCGTCTTCGCGTCAAGGCCGCGCTCAAGGACAATCGGGCGAAGTCCCGCCTCCGCAAGCACCAGCGCCGCAAACATTCCTGCGGGGCCAAAGCCGGCTATGACCGGGCGTGAAGCTGAGGAAACCCTCGGTATTTCGTACTTAAAATCCTCCGCAAGGGTTACCTTTGGGCTGTTCACCTTTTTTAAAACCGATTTTTCGTCAGTTACACTGACATCGACGGTGTAGACAAACCTTATATCGTTCTTTTTGCGGGCGTCCAGCGACTTTTTTCTTATGTGGAGAGATAAAATGTCACTAGGCGATACGCCCAAAACAGCCGCACACTTTTTGGAAAGGACGCTCTCGTTTTCGTTTAAGCTAATAGTTATATCCTGAATTTTTATCATAGTTTACCAAGCTTTCCGGCGAGCATACCGCTCGACCATGCCCATTGCAGATTATATCCGCCGCAGCGTCCGTCTATATCCAAAACTTCTCCGGAGGCGAAAAGATTCGGACAAAGTCGGCTTTCGAGCGTTTCGCTGCAAAACTCGCTTGTTCGTATTCCGCCTGCCGTTACCTGAGCGTTTTCAAAACCGGTCGTGCCGGTAACGGGAAGCCTGAAGTCCTTGATGCTTTTTACTGCTTTGTGAAGCATATCGTTCGTGAGAGAGGAGCAAGGGAAGGATAGGCTAATCCCGGCGTATTTAAGAACCGTCTGTCCGAGGCGCTTGTTCAAAAAACCCGTAAGGAAGTTTTCGCAGCTGAGATTTCCGGCGCTCTTCCGCCTGCTTTTCAGCAAATCCGAAATATCGGAATCGCCGTGCTCCGGCATTAGATCAAGAGAGATGAAAAGCTCCTTTTCAGTGGATACGAAGCGTGAAATCTCGAATATTGCGGGGCCGCTAAGCCCGTATTCAGTGAACAATACTTCGCCAAAGCTGTCGCAGATATCCCTGCTTCCGCTAATAACCGAGACCCTTGCGTCGGTTTTGATGCCCTTAAGCGCGCGGGGGTAGGTGTTATCTGTTTTAATCTGGACAAGCGAGGGGTATAGCGCCGTACGGCTGTGACCAAGTGATTTTAAAAGCTCATACCCGTCCATGGTTCCGCCGAGCTTCGGGGCGGCGGCACCGCCGCAGGCAATAATCAGCTTGTCCGCAAGTATCCGTCCGGTGCTTGTCTCGACGGAAAACCCATTTCCTTTTCGGCTGACCGAAAGCGCCGCTGTGTCGCAGCGGACTTCGATATTTGGGCGCTCAAGCGCAAAGCGGAGAATGTCAAGAACACTTCCTGCCTGCAGGCTATAGGGATATATTTTTCCGCTTTCCTCCGCGCGCGTCAGAAGACCGAGAGAGGCGAAAAAAGCGAGCGTAGCGTCAAGTCCGAAGCGGTTAAGAGCAGGAGTTATAAAGCCGACGTCGGCTCCGAAATAGTTTTCGGGAGAAAGGTCGGTGTTTGAAAGGTTGCAGCAGCCGTTGCCCGTAGAAAGGAGCTTTTTACCGACGCGGGCTTGCTTTTCAATTAAAATGACGCGGTTTTGGCTGTCCTCGGCGGCCGTTATTGCGGCCGTCATACCCGAAGCGCCGCCGCCGACAATAAGCACTGTCTGCATATAGGCCTCCTTTTAGTTGCATTTATACTAGGCATTTATTAAGTCGTAAGTCTTGAACTCATCGGGATTGACAAGATAATAAAGAGCCGGCACCGAATCCGGTGCCGGCTCTCCGTGCTGGCACGCCCGGAGGGACTCGAACCCCCAACCCTCAGAACCGGAATCTGATGCTCTATCCGTTGAGCCACGGGCGCATGAAAAAGAAAAGAAAAAATAATCAGACTGATTCTGATTAATAAATTAAATATACCATATCTGAATTAATCTTTCAAGCGAAGATTTGGGCCACGTTGCTTTATGCGCTTAACATATTTCGGGACACTAAATATATACATTTATTTTACGATATATGTTAATATAGGGCTAGTACTATTCTGATTGAGGAGATTGCTCATGGCGGATAAAACCATCAACACTAAGGTAGTTTACTTTAACAGCAAGATTAAAAGCAGCCTCAGCCAGCTTCAGGATTACCCCTGTACGCTAATTGAGGCACCTATGGGCTACGGCAAAACCACAGCTGTACGTGAACACCTAATTGGGCTAAAAGCGGACGTTTTATGGCAAAGTGTTTACGACCATGGCGACCTTGAGTTCTGGTCCGGCTTTTGCCACGCGATATCCCGAATAGACGCGGGCTGCGGCGAGCGCCTTAAGAAAATCGGTATGCCCAGGGAAAGCCTGATGAAACGCGAGGCCATGCAGCTGCTTGGGGGGCTTCAAATCCAAAAAACCACGTTTCTGATAATCGACGATTTTCATTTTGTCAAGTCGGAGGAGGTCAGCGATTTCCTCGAAACCTTTGTACGGAATCTGCCGTCGGGGCTACATATAATCATTATCTCTAGAAAGTCCGTTTTTAAAAATTGCGGAGAAATGCAGCTTAAGGGTATCGTGAATTATATAGGTTTTCAGACTCTGCAGTTTTCGCCTGCCGATATAAAAGAGTATTACCGCGAGTGCGGTATAAGAATCAGCGACAGTAAGCTCTCGGAGATCTACAGCCGCACCGAAGGCTGGGTCTCGGCCCTGTATTTGCTTGCTCGCGAATACGCTCTGCACGGCAGCTTCGTTCTCAGCAGAAGCATGTCGGAGCTAATATATCAGGCGGTTTATAGTCCGCTTGAGGTTGAGCTGAAGTCGTTTCTGAACGCAGTATGCCTTTTTGATAAATTCAGTCTGGAGCAGGCAGCGCA
>CAYQMY010000068.1:0-10081 GCA_964418735.1 uncultured Oscillospiraceae bacterium
TGGGAGACGAGCGCCTTGTCGTTGTGCGGGTCCATATAGCGCAGGAAGTACCAGGACGAACCTGCCCACTGCGGCATGGTATCGGTCTCGCGCCTTGCCTTTCCTCCGCAGTGCGGACATGTGGTGCTGACCCACTCCTCCATCAGTGAAAGCGGCGACTCGCCTGTATCTGTAGTTTCATAGGACTCCACGTCCGGCAGCAGGAGCGGAAGCTCCTTTTCTGGAATCGTAACCCAGCCGCATTTCTCGCAGTGTACGAGCGGAATGGGCTCACCCCAGTAGCGCTGGCGGCTGAAAACCCAGTCGCGGAGCTTGTAGTTGACCTTCTCCGTGCCGAGCTTCTTTTCGCAGAGCCATTCGGTTATTTTCTTCTTAGCATCCTCAACGGAAAGACCGTTTAAGAAGCCCGAATTGACCATAATACCTGTCTGGCAGTCGGTAAAGGCGCACTCCTCGACGTTTCCGCCCTTGACGACCTCAATTATCGGAAGATTGAACTTTTTCGCAAACTCCCAGTCCCTGTCATCGTGTCCGGGAACGGCCATAATAGCGCCGGTTCCGTAGGTAGCGAGAACGTAGTCGGATATAAAGATGGGTATCTCGCCGCCAGTTACGGGGTTAATGGCGCGAACGCCCTCAAGGCGTATTCCGGTTTTGTCCTTGGCCATCTCTGTGCGCTCAAAGTCTGACTTTCTGGCCGCTGCGTCCTGATACTCAGCAACCTCGGCGCGGTTAGTCAGATTATTCTCCCACTTTTTAAGCAGCTCGTGCTCGGGTGACATTACCATATAGGTCGCGCCGAAAAGCGTGTCGGGACGCGTTGTAAATACGCGCAGCGTATCCCCAAGCGTAGTCTCGAAATCGACCTCGGCGCCGGTGGAGCGTCCTATCCAGTTCTTCTGCTGTGTCTTGACGCGCTCAATGTAATCAAGGCCGTCAAGGTCGTTAATAAGACGCTCGGCGTAAGCCGTGATCTTCAGCATCCACTGGCTCTTCTCCTTGCGGACGACCTCGCTTCCGCAGCGCTCGCAGACTCCGCTTACAACCTCCTCGTTGGCAAGCACACACTTGCAGGAGGTACACCAGTTGACGGGCATCTTCGTTTTGTAAGCAAGTCCGTTTTCGAAAAGCTTAAGGAATATCCACTGAGTCCACTTGTAGTACTCAGGGTCGGTGGTATCGACAACTCGGTCCCAGTCAAAGCTGTAGCCGAGCATCTTAAGCTGCTGTGTAAAACGCGCGATGTTGCGCTTTGTAACCTCGCGCGGATGCATTTTATGTTTAATAGCGTAGTTCTCCGTAGGCAGACCGAAAGCGTCGTAGCCTATAGGAAAAAGCACGTTATAGCCCTGCATGCGTCTTTTTCTAGCTACTATATCCATTGCGGTATAGGGGCGGGGATGACCGACATGCAGACCCTCTCCCGAGGGATAGGGGAACTCGATGAGTCCATAGAACTTCGGCTTGTCAGAGCCGTTCTTAGCGGCATAGCATTTTCTTTCGTCCCAAATAGCCTGCCACTTTTTTTCTATAGCGGTAAAATCATATTTCATCTCAAACACTTCTCTTTCAGTGGAATCGGTGCTGTATATTTAAAGCCGCAGCTTTTACTTATTCGCTTATAAGAGCCGATATATCAACGTTTTCGGCGTCGCCCCAGAGGCGCTCAAGGGCATAGAACTTGCGTACCTCTTCGGTAAAAATATGCACTATAACACAGCCGAAATCGACAAGCACCCAGCCGCCTCCGCGGTAGCCCTCGGTTCGAAGCGGCGCTTCGCCGTTCTCGCTTAGAACCTTGTCCGTTTCCTCCGACAGGGTTTTGACGTGTGTCGAGGAGGTCGCGGTGCAGATTACAAAATAATCCGAGAGAATCGTAACCTTGTCTGTTCTGAGAACCTTTATATCGGCGGCCTTCTTGGAATCGAGTGTTTTTACGATAAGTTTCATTACTTCCGTAGAAGTCATCATAAGCAGTATTTCCTTCCTAAGTTATCATTCGTTTATTTTTCCAGATGTGGAGTACAGAACGCCTCTTGAATCGCGAGTCAGAATATTAAGCGATTCCTCTTTGATTTTTTCCTTATAAGGATTCAGGTTTGAGTTAATCATATCAACCCACTCGTCCAGCTTAATGACACAGCAGCTGATACCCATTGCAAAATCGTCGTATTTTTCCGGCACGGTCATAAAATTAATATCCTCGGTTTTGAGGTTCATAAATTGCAGCCCGTACCAGGCCATATTTCCGACCGTCAAATCGGTTATCACATATTCCTTGAATATCTCGGCAAATTCGTTCACCTTTGTGGCGCTGCCTATTGAAAGGCACTTCTTTGCGACGGTTTTCATGAAGGCCTGCTGCGTGGCTATGCGGTCAATGTCCGCCTGGGGATACGCTATTCCGTATGGTGAATCCTCGTTATTCTGCCTGAAGCGAACGACCCCCAAGGCTTTCTCGCCGTCGAGGTGCTGATAGCCCGCCTCAAGGTGCACGCTGAAGTTTTGAATCGGGTCGTCGTAATCCATGTTGACCGGAACGTCGAAATCGACTCCGCCTATGGTATCGACAATCTTTTCAAAGGCCTTGATATCAACGACAATATAGCTGTCAATATTATATCCCAGCAGATCCTTAAGCTCCTGCTTAACCAAATCCATATCATGGCTGTTATGCGAGTACATGCCGTTGGCCTTTTTATATTCACGCTTTACGTTGAGCAGAGTATCTCTCGGAATATTCACGACATTCAAAAGCTTATTCTCGGTATCGAAGGTGCCTACAAGAATAGTATCGGTCAGACCCGCCTCAACATCCTTGCCGAAAAGCGCAAAGGTGTATACGCCGGACCTTCTGTTGTAGGCCGCTTTCGGCGTTGCTTCGGGCGCCGCACTTGCTGATGTCGTGGGTGCGGGAGTCTCCTGAGGAATATCGGGAGGACGCACAAAGCTCTTCCAGAAAATAATGCCGGCGGCAGCCAGAGCGAGTATTATACTAATTATAATAATTTTCTTTATCCGTTTTGTTTTCTGGTATTGCTCAATTATTCTGTCTATTTCCGCGAGTTCCTCCGGAGTTCTTTTTACTTCGGCAGGCACATAGCCTTTCCTTATTCCTCGGGTTTCCTCGTATGAATTATTGTTATATCTCTTCGGGTTCTTTTTCTTTCTCCCCCGGCTGTTGCCAAAAAGCTTCATTATGCAGCTTAGCTCCTTTTTAGGTACTCTATTGCCGATAGAGTATTGTGATGGACCGCTTTTCCGCGCTCTCTTATTTCGGCTGCACTCATCTCAAGTCCCAGAAGCATGGCAGCATCCAAATCCCGATATGAAAGCTCCCTTAAAGCCTCCACACCGTCAAACCTTCTGCCCGGTTCTATGTAGTCAGCCAAGTATATTACCTTTTCGAGCAGTGACATGTCCGCTTTTCCCGTTGTATGCCACTTTATCGCATCGCATACTTCCTCAGACATTCCGAATATATCGCCCGCAAGCGCAGCCCCTGTCTTGGAATGAAGCAGTTTTACCTCCCTCATTTCGACAGCATCTGTCATAATACCATACTTCCCGCATATTATCAACTGCTCATTTAAGTCCAGCTTTTTAGTTATATCGTGTAATATGGCGGCGCATCTTGCGTCGTCCTCGCCCACATTCCAGCGCTTCGCTAGAGCTACGGCCTCACTCTCACAGCCCATAACATGTGAAACGCGTTTGGGCTCAAGCATTTCTATGGCCTTTTCACGCAGCCAGTCAAATTCAGGCTTTACTCCGTAAAGCCTGTTTTTCACTAAATAATCGTAAACTCCCGGAGGAAGAAACCTTCGTCCGTCACGCTTTTTCAGCATTTCGCGTATATCGGTGGACGATATTTCAGTCGTTTCATTTCTGGCGAACTCAATTCTTATGCCGTGTTCTTTAGTGAGTCTTGCCGCCGCCTCTTTCAGCTTTTCACCGGCCTCATATCTTGAAAGAGCGCATAGCGAAACGTTTTCGCAAAGCCACTCAAACCTGTGCCATCTTTCGAATGAAGACAGCATGTCGTTGCCTAGCAGAAGCCAGAATTCAGCCCCTGGGTACTGCTCCTTAAGTAGCTCTATCGTGTCCGCAGTGTAGCTGACGCCGCCGCGCCTGATTTCTATATCCGAAACCTCGGCTTCTCGGTTATCACCGACCGCGAGACGCAGCATTTCAAGGCGCATCTCGGGGGAAGCCGTTTCCTCGGGCAGCTCCTTGTGCGGAGGAGTAAAGTTTGGAATAAAAATCAGCTTTGAAAGACCAAGGCGCTGCGCAGCAAGCTTAGCCGCGCCGATGTGCCCAATATGAACGGGATTAAAGGTACCCCCCAAGATTCCGATCTTCTCTGTTTTTAAAGCATCCATACCAAAACCCCCGCCAATCTTAATACTGTGGTCGGCAAATTCATGCCGACCCGGAGTGTCAATAACAGGTTAAATTTTTATCTCTATCACAGGCTTCTCGGCGTTCCTCTTGTATAAAACAAATCTTGTGCCGATGACCTGCACCTGTTCGGAAGCTGTGCGCTCAGCCATTTCGTTACAGGCCTCCCTTGCGGACAGCAGCGAATTTTCGAGAACGCGGCACTTTATAAGCTCGCGAGCCTTAAGAGCATCCTCTGCCTGCTTGACTATATTGTCGGTTATTCCGCCCTTGCCGATATGGACTATCGTATCCTCTTTGTTCGCAAGCGAGCGAAGATAGGCCCGCTGTTTACTTGTTATCATGTTTATGACCATTCCTTTCACTTTTCAAAGGCACAAAATGACCAAAAAAGGAATGGTCATAAATGTGCGAGTTTTTCGGTTGCCGCTTAAGCGGCGAGAAAAACGCACTAAAATTATAGAAAGTTTGAACTTGCATCAAACTTTTTCTCTGTTATTTTAAGTCTATTTTTCCCAGTTTATCCCTTAATTCATGCAGCGCTTTGGCTCTATGGGATATTTTATTTTTAAGCTCCGCCGTCATCTCCGCCATTGTCATGTTAAACTCCGGCAAAAAGAACAGCGGATCATAGCCGAAACCGCCGGAGCCCTGCGCCGAGTTTAGAATCTCTCCCTGGCAGACGCCCCTTGCGGTTATAGTCCTGCCGTCAGGAAAAATGCAGGCGATGGAGGAGACGAACTCGGCCCTGCGGTTTTCCGCTCCCTCAATTTTGGCAAGCAGGTAATCACACCTGTCGGCATCGCTTTTGCAGCTTTCTCCGCCGTAACGGGCGGAATATATGCCCGGCGCTCCGCCGAGAGCTTCGACCGAAAGGCCGGAGTCGTCGGCAATAGCCGGAAGTCCGGTTGCCCTCATTACGGCCTCAGCCTTGAGCATGGCATTCTCTTCAAAGGTCGAGCCGGTTTCCTCAACCTCTATCTGAACTCCTGCCTCGCCCTGCGTGATAACGTCGATGTCCATGCCCGATAAAATCGCGCGAAGCTCAACAAGCTTTTTTGGATTGTTGCTTGCTAGTACAAATTTCATTGTTATGGCCATTCCTTTCGCTTCGCTTAGGCACAAAAGTTTTCTTTATCTCAAAAGAGCGTTTACAAAGTCGCTGGGCTCAAAATCAATAAGGTCGTCTGCCTGCTCGCCTACGCCCACATATCTGACAGGTAAACCCAGCTCATCTGCTATGGCGAACACTATACCGCCCCTCGCTGTTCCGTCAAGCTTTGTAAGGACAAGCCCCGTAACTCCGGCGGCCTCCTTGAACTGCTTTGCCTGAATAAGTCCGTTTTGTCCGGTGGTGGCATCGAGCACCAGCAGGGTCTCCCTGTCGCAGTCGGGCAGCTCTCGGTTTAGAATCTTGCTTATCTTAGAAAGCTCGTTCATAAGATTCTGCTTATTGTGGAGCCTTCCGGCAGTATCGCAGATTATGATATCGGTTCCCCTCGCCTTTGCGGCGTTAATTGCATCAAAAACAACCGCCGCCGGGTCCGAGCCCTCTGCTTGGCGCACTATATCAGCGCCCGACCTGTCCGCCCAAACTGTAAGCTGTTCGGCGGCCGCCGCACGGAAGGTGTCGCCCGCGCAGAGCAGCACGCGCTTTCCGTCCTTAATATAGCGAGTTGCGAGCTTTCCTATTGTCGTCGTCTTTCCGACTCCGTTTACGCCTATCATAAGAATGACGGAGGGTTTTGTGTTTAGCTTTAAACCCTCGTTATCTATTCTGAGCACCTCAAGCAAAATTTCCGAAAGCGCGTCGCGAAGCTCGTCTGCGCCGTGAAGGCCACGCTGCTTTGTAATCTCGCGGAGCTTATCGACTGACCTGACCGCAAGCTCTGCGCCCAAATCGGCAAGTATCAGCGTCTCCTCCAGCTCCTCATAGAATTCCTCGTTCGCGCCGGTAAATGAGTCGAACATCCCCTGCAGCTGCACGGAAATGTTTTTTCTTGTTTTGGAAAGTCCCTCTTTAATTTTATCAAAAAAAGCCATGCCTTTTCTCCTAAGCCGTTAATATTTCCTTTTCCGCTTCCTCAAGGTTTACGCTGAGTATCCTCGAAACACCCTGCTCCTGCATCGTAACACCGTAGAGCACATCAGCCTCTTCCATCGTGCCGCGCCTGTGCGTGATAACTACAAACTGCGTTTTGTCGGCCATGCGGCGCATATACTCCGCAAAGCGTGTTACATTCGCGTCGTCAAGCGCCGCCTCTATCTCGTCCATTACGCAGAAGGGCGTCGGTCGAACCTTCAAAATCGCAAAGTAGAGTGCGATAGCCACAAAGGCCTTTTCTCCGCCGGAGAGAAGCGTGAGCGTCCGAAGCGACTTTCCGGGCGGCTGTACCTTGATTTCTATGCCGCAGTTTAGGATATCCTCCTCATCGTCAAGCTCCAGCGCGGCTCTTCCGCCGCCGAAAAGCTCAACAAAGGTCTCCTTGAAGCGCTCGTTAATGGATTCGAATTCTCTTGCGAATATGCTCCTCATTTCAGAGGTGATGCTCCTTATTATGCGCTCGATTTCCGATTTTGCGCCCTCGATGTCGTTGCGCTGTGAAACGAGGTACTCGTAGCGCTCGCTGACTCGCTCATATTCCTCGACAGCGCCGAGATTCGGCGTTCCGAGTGCGCTGATTTCGCGTTTAAGCTCCGCTATGCGCCGCTGTGCCTTTTGAACGCTTTCAAGCTCGGTTCTTATCGACTCCGCCGAGGTGCGGCTGAGTCCGTAGGTATCCCAAAGCTTGTCCACAATCTGCTTTTCCTCCATGTCGGCGGTAAGCTTCTTCTGCTCCAGACGGGAGTATTCCTTTTCGAGGTCGAGAATCAGGCGGTTCTTCTCCTGGCTTTCCTTCTCCGCCTTTGTGCGCTCAGCCTCCAAATTAAACTTCTGATTTATTGTCTCCGAAAGCTTGTTTTTATCCTCGGCAATTCTGCTTTTAATTTCGGCAAGCTTTGTCTCTCGCTCCTTTGTCTGCTCGACTATGAGGTCGCTCTGAGACTTAAGCTCGTCAATCGCGCTTATGCGCTGCTCCTTGTCTCCGATTATATTTTGGTTTAGTAAATCAAGCTCCGAAATTGCGGTGTCCGTCGCGGCGCGCTCGGCTTCGAGTGTCGCAAGTCTTGTGCGAAGCTCGGAAAGCTTTTCAGAGAGCGCTGCGCTGACCGCGGCAAGCTCTTCCCTGCCCTCGGTAAGCTTATCAGCCTCGGCCCTGCGCTCGGACGCCAGCTTTTCATGCTCGGCAACAGCGGCGCGAACCTCTGTAATATCATTTTCGCTTTTCGCTATTCTTTCCCTAATGTTTTTTATGCTCAGCTTAAGCGCCCCGCAGTTATCCTCCAGCGCGGAGATAAGCAGCCTGTGCTGCGAAAGCTCGGACTCAAGCTTGAGGATATTGTCCTCAAAGCGGCGCCTTTCGGCCTCGGCCTGCTCAAGCTCATAATTTACCGCGCTCAGCTCCCTTTGCGCTTCCGAATATTCCGTTTCTACAGAGGACAGCTCCTGTGTGAGCTTTTTCTCTTCCTCAGAAAGACGGACGATTTCGTTCGACCTTGACAGGATTCCGGCGTTTCTCGAAGAGCTGCCGCCCGTGATTGAGCCGCCCGCGTTTACAACCTGACCGTCAAGCGTGACTATTCTGAAGCGGTTAGAGTACTTCCTTGCGATTGCGATTGCGCAGTCCATGTCCTCTACAACCGCGGTGCGTCCAAGAAGATTCATAAAAATCTGCTCGTACTTTTTGTTGAAGCCGACGAGGTTGACGGCTAAGCCCTCAAAGCCGTCCTCCTTTTCAAGCCCACGCTCGTTAAGAAGGTTTCCGCGAATCGCGGAAATCGGCATAAAGGTAGCTCTGCCCCCGTCGCGGCGCTTAAGGAGCATGACGGCGGCTTTGCCGTCCTCCTCGCGGTCTACGATAACGCTCTGCATTGAAGCGCCGAGCGCAGTTTCGATTGCGAGAGTATACTTGTCGGCGGTCTTGACCAGATTTGCGATCGGGCCGTGAATATTTTTTAGAGTTCCCCTCTCGCTTTCCTGCATGACTATTTTGACGGATTTGGAGTAGCCTTCGAAATCCTTCTCCATCTCCTTTAGCATAGAAATGCGTGAGCGGAGCGCGTTTTGCTCCATTATAAGCCTGTTTCGCCTATCGGAGAGCGCTTCGGACTTTTTACGGCGTGACTGCTGCCGCAGAGAGTGTCCGTTGATAATATTTGATATCGAAACCGCTTCCTCTTTTTCAGCCTGAAGCGATTTTTCGCGAGTTAGTGAATCCGACTTCTCGGCTTCTATGCGCTGCATGGCGGAACTGAGCTCCACCGAAATCGAATTTTCGCGGTCACAAAGCTCCTGCATTCCGGAAGCGAGCGCTGAAAGCTTTTCCTTAGCCTCACCGGCAAGCGCGGCTTCAGCCTCGGCCTCGCGCATCAGCGAGGTCATTTGGGAGGTTATTTCCCCCGCCGAAGCAGTCATTTTCTCGGTTTCCGCGGTAACGGACAGCATCTCGGAAGAGAGTTTTTCCTTCTCGCCCTCAATTTCGGCTATCCTACTTCTTCTCTGCTCTATCTGCTTTGAAAGCGCGGATGCTCTATCCTCCTGCTCCGAAAGCTCGGACTCTATCCTGCCGATTCTTTCAAAATTGTTCGTGAGATTTGCGCTCAGCACCGCGAGAGCGCTGTCAAGCTCAGCCGAGGCCGCTTCAAGACCTGAAATCTTTTCTCTCAAGGCCTCCGCCTCGACATCCTTCTCGCGCATTTGCTCCGTATAGCGCTCCGCGTCGGAGTAAAGCCCCTCCATCCTCTTATGCTCGTCGTCGAGCTGTACCCTCGCGGCGGCAAAGTCGTTTTCGAGCTTCATTGTGGACTGCTTAAGCCTTTCGAGAGTGTCAAGCCAGACCGAAACCTCGATAACGCGAAGCTCGTCTCTCAGGACAATGTACTTTTTAGCCGTCTCCGCCTGCTTACGCAGAGGCTCGACCTGAATTTCAAGCTCGGATATCTTGTCGTTTATGCGCAGAAGATTGTCGTCTGTGCGAACAAGCTTTCTTTCGGCCTCCTCCTTGCGGTGGCGAAAGCGTGAAATTCCGGCGGCTTCCTCGAATATCTCACGCCTGTCGGTGCTTTTCTCGGACAGAATGTTGTCAATTTTACCCTGCCCGATAATCGAATAGCCTTCCTTGCCGAGACCGGTATCCATAAGCAGCTCATAAATGTCCTTAAGACGCACCGACTGCTTGTTTATATAATATTCGCTCTCGCCGCTGCGGTAGTAGCGCCTTGTTATCATTACCTCCGGGCCCTCGACCTCGAACAGCCCGTCGGTGTTGTCAAGTATAAGCGAGACCTGCGCGAAGCCGAGCTGGCTGCGGCGCTGTGTTCCGCCGAATATAACGTCCTCCATCTTACTGCCGCGAAGAGTCTTTGTGCTCTGCTCACCCATTACCCATGTCACGGCGTCCGAAATATTTGATTTTCCGCTCCCGTTAGGCCCGACAATTACGGTTATGTTCTTGTCAAACGCAAGCCTTGTTTTTTCGGGGAACGACTTGAAGCCCTGTATTTCAAGCGCCTTTAAATACACAACATACACTCCCTGCGGTCAGATAATAATACTTTATGTAGTATACCGCCTTTTACA
>CAYQMY010000069.1:0-9980 GCA_964418735.1 uncultured Oscillospiraceae bacterium
ATATATGTAATATTGTACAAATCAAATAGAAAAAGGAGCCCGAAAGGGCTCCTTCTTTTTTGATAAATTGGATTATATTTTGAAAGCCTGTCAGAAACGGCAGGGGGGGATATAGGGCCAATATCCCCTCGGGGGGCTTCAAAAAAATTATAGAAACCTTTATAGTATCTTCAGTTAGATAAAGAGGAGGAGAACTGAATGCAGGCTGAAGCTTCGGCAATGCCATGGGACTGCGCGGATACTTTCGGAAAGACTCAATATCACAGGGACCCGGGTCAGGCGCACCTTTGCCAGTGGCCGCTTAAGCTCAGACTGATATCTCCTGTCGCGCCTTATTTCCATAAAGCGCACCTGATGCTTGCGGCTGATTGCGCTGCCTTTTCCTACAGCAATTTTCACTGCGCTATCCTGAAAAACAGGGTTCTTATTATCGGCTGTCCGGAGCTGGACGGAAATAAGTTTGCCGAAAGGCTTCTGGAAGTATTAAGGTGCAACGACATACAGAGTATTTCGGTGGCGAGAATGGATGCACCCTGCTGCAAAAAGCTGACCGATGCTGTGATCGATGCGATACGGAAAAGCAAAAAGGATATACCGCTTCAGCTGACTACCGTTTTTTCCGAAGGAGAGGTAGTCATATAAAAAGCAATAAAATATAAAGGGGAAATTACATGCTGCCAATTCGGGAAATATGGAAGGAAACAAAAACAGACAAGAGCGCAAGCGTCCAGTGGTGGGACGCGATGGCCTCGGACTTTTCAAAGCATCAGCTTCCGAGTGCTGAAAACAGCATGACGATGAGGATAATCGAAAGGGAGGGCATGCTTTCAGAAAACTGTGAAATACTTGACGTGGGCTGCGGCTCCGGGCGATATTCAATCACCCTCGCAAAACGCGGCGCGAAGGTGTTAGGAGTGGACATCTCTCCAAAGATGATAGGCTTTGCAAAAGAAGCAGCGCAAGCACTTACGAATGTGAGCTTATCTGTCGGAGACTGGCATATGCTGGACCTCAATGAAAAGGGCTGGAACAAGTCGTTTGACCTTGTACTGGCAAATATGACCCCCGCAATAAAGGGCGCCGAAAACTTTCTGAAGCTTTCGCAGGCTTCCAAAAACTGGTGCATGCTCGTCAAGCCCAGCAGAAGAACCAACTCGGTGCTTGATAGACTCAACGAGATAACTGACGGGGTAAAGGACACAAAGACGCTTGACGAAACCGTCGCCTACGCCTTCGATCTGTTGTGGCAGGAGGGGTATTGTCCTAAGGTTGAGTATAATCCCGAGGTTTGGCAGAGCAAAAAGCCTCTTGAGGAGGCAATACTCATGTATACGAAAAGAATCGAGTCAAGCAGGGAGCTTAATGACGGACAGAGGAAGGCCATAAGCGAGTATTTGAATCAAATCGCCGTGGACGGCTTTGTCGAAGAGACTACAAATACAACAATCGTAGCAATGTACTGGCAGGTTTAAGATAGTTAAAGCCCGCTATACAAAAATACTTATTATTACTTCAGGAGGTCAATATGGATAAAGCATTATGGGAAAAAGCGGTGGCGTTCCACGGACACGAGTGTCCGGGTCTCGCCATAGGCGTAAGAGCGAGCGAGGTTGCGATGCAGCTGCTCGAAACCGGCGCGTCTGAAGACGAATCGGTAGTCTGCGTTACCGAAAACGATGCCTGCGGCGTTGACGGCGTGCAGGCGATACTCAGCTGTACGATTGGAAAGGGAAACCTGCTCTACCGCGATACGGGAAAACAGGCCTTCAGCTTTTTTGCAAGGAAGAGCGGGAAGAAAATACGCCTTGTGCTTAAAACCTTTACGAGCGACCTTGACCGTCCGGGACGCATGCAATTTATTCTCAACGCTCCCTATGAGGAGGTTTTTATTATCGGAGAGCCGAAATTCGAGCTGCCAGAAACGGCGAGGATTTTTAAAAGCGTGAAGTGCGAAATCTGCGGAGAGAGCGCGCCTGACCACAAGATGCGTCTTATGGATGGCAAAACTGTCTGCATGGACTGCTTTGCACCCTATTCGAGAGGCTGGTAAAGGAGAATGAAAAAACTGATTGCGCTGTCACTGGCGTTATTGCTATTATTTACAGGCTGCTCCGCCGGAAGCGGCTCGCCCTCTGCAAACCCCACCGCGCCCTCATCTCCGTCCGCGGCATCCTCCACCCGTAAGATAACGGATATGCTGGGCCGTTCGGTTGAAATACCTGCGACCGTCAATTCCGTTGCGGCTCTTGGAGCGACAGCCCGCATGCTTGTATATGCCGGCTGTGCGGATAAGATAAGGGGTCTTACAGACCTTGAAAAGAAGGCCAACCCCGGAATGCCCTATGCCTATGTTAACTCGGACAAATTCCCAAAGCTGACCGGTATTGCCTCCGGCGGCGCAAGCAGTGCAACCTATGAAGAGGCGCTTGCCATGCTTAAGCCGGATATCATTTTTACATCCTCCACTAAAATGGACGATGTAAACACGATGCAGAGCAAATTGGGAGTTCCGGTTGTTGCGCTTTCCTACAGCGGAATATTTGACCAGAGCGTCTATAACGCGCTTAACCTTATTGGCGACATTATGGGCACAGGCGAGCGCTGCACAAAGCTTGTTACAGCTATGAAGGGCTGGCAGAAGGACCTCAGCGACCGCACAAAGGACATCCCTGATTCCGAAAGGCCAAGAGTATATGCGGGAGCCGTCAGCTTTTCCGGCGGACACGGAATCGAGGGTACATATGGCAACTATCCTCCCTTTGTAGCGATAAACGCCAAGAACGTGGTTGATGAAACAGGCGAAAAAAGCTCCGTTATAATCGACAAGGAGAAGATCGCGGTCTGGAACCCGGATATCATATTCCTGACACCCGGAAACATGGGTCTTGTCAATGAGGACTACAAGACCAATCCCGGTTTTTACGAAAACCTTAAGGCCATCGCAAACGGAAACGTATATTCCCAGATAAACTACAATTATTACGGCACAAACATTGAACTTGCTATAGCCGACGCTTACTATGCCGGAACAGTTATCTATCCGAGCAAGTTTTTCGATATTGATTTTGAGAAAAAAGCAGATGAGATTTTTAAGGAAATGCTTGGACATCCCTATATTCAGGTGCTGAAGGATAATGGCAACAGCTTCGGTAAGGTGACCGTGGGCAAATGACGAAACAAATGCAAGGTAATGCAAAGCTTCATAAGTCCTACAAGGATTATATACGTTTTAAAATACTCGTGATAGCTCTGCTTGCAATAATCACGGTATTGGCAGCCCTTGTTTCGATAGCCGCAGGCTCCGCCGGTCTGACAATTAAGGAAGTGCTCCTTACCCTGCTGGGTAAAGGTACTGCAATAAACAGGACGGTAGTTCTCCATCTTCGCCTTACCAGAGTAGTAACCTCAATCGTTGCGGGCATGGGGCTTGCGGTAACCGGCTGCGTGATGCAGAGCCTGCTGAGAAATCCCCTAGCATCCGATTCCACAATCGGAGTATCTCAGGGCGCGGCCTTCGGAGCCGCATTTGCCATAGTTGTTTTGGGCGCCGGCGTTCAGTACCACACAAACAATGCGGTAAAGGTTACAAATCCTTATCTTGTCTCTACCTGTGCTTTTGCCTGCTCGCTGTTATCGACTCTGGTGGTTCTGGGGCTTTCAAAATTCAGGGAGGTCTCGCCCGAGACCATGATACTCTCGGGCGTGGCGCTGAGCGCGCTTTTCGGAGGCGGCACGGCGATTATGCAATACTTTGCCTCTGATGTCAGCCTCGCTACAATAGTGTTTTGGACCTTTGGAGACATGGGGCGCACATCGTGGACACAGGTTTTGATTATTTCCGTAGTCGTCCTGCTGTCGGCTGTTTACGCTTTTATTAACAGGTGGAATTACAATGCCCTGCAAAGCGGGGAAAACAGCGCAAAGGGGCTGGGCGTCAATGTGGACGCCATGAGACTTTTGGGAATGGTCATTTGCTCCTTTACCTCGGCGGTAATTGTTTCTTTTGTGGGTATTATCAATTTTGTCGGACTTGTTTCGCCGCACGTAATGAGACGAATAATAGGCAACGACTACCGCTTTTTGCTTCCGGCCTCCGCACTCATGGGAGCGCTTATGCTGCTGTTCAGCGATACCGTTGCCCGTCTGGTGGTTGCCCCGGTTGTCTTGCCCATAGGCGCCATCACATCATTTCTCGGTGCGCCGCTGTTTCTGTATCTTCTTTATAAGGGGGTTGCAAAAAGATGATAAGCGTTACAAATTTGAGTTTTTCTTACGGAAAAACGTTTCAGATACTTGACCAAATCGGTTTTGAGGCTTGTAAGGGCCAGTGTGTAGCTATACTCGGCAACAACGGAGCAGGGAAGAGCACGATGATTAAGTGCCTTAACAAAATACTACAGCCGCAGGAAGGCACTGTCTTTGTTAACGGACAAGACACCGGACGCTTAAATCGGCAGTCGATTGCAAAGGATATGGCATATGTCGCACAGCAAAACAGCGCTTCACAGTTTACTGTCTACGACGCGGTTCTGCTCGGCAGGAAGCCCTATATCAAAATCAATCCGACGGAAGAGGATCACCGTATTACGGAAGCCATGATTGAGCGTATGCGGCTGAGTGAATTTTCCCTTCGCTACGTTGATGAGCTTTCCGGGGGCGAGATGCAGAAGGTTATGCTTGCCCGCGCCCTTGCGCAGCAGCCCCGCGTATTGATGCTGGATGAACCGACAAGCAACCTCGACCTCAGGAACCAGTATGAGGTGCTTGCGACGGTCAGCGAAATAGCTAAAGCCGAGGGAATTTGCGTAATAATCGTAATCCATGACCTCAATCTTGCCCTGCGCTACTGCGACCGCTTTCTGCTGGTAAAGGACAGCAGGGTTTTTGCCTTCGGAGGCCGCGAGGTAATGAATGAGGATAACATTAAAGAGGTCTACGGTATGGATGTGGCCATAGAGGAAACCCACGGAGTCAGCATGGTAGTACCGATGCCGCTGTGCAGGTAAAATTATAAAACAAATGCATTTGGAAACAAACAAAAAAACAGAAGCCATTTCCGGCTTCTGTTTTTGTTTTGAAGTTAAATTAGATGCAGTTTGCGCGATAGCCGTCGGTGCTGATGGAGAAATCCTCAGAGGTTCCTGTGATATATGCCTTTGCATAAGCCGTTTTGCTCTTAATCGGGCTAAAGGTAGCGCTGTCCAAAACTATCGAGTAGTCTGCCGTTTCGCCGTTTTTGATTTCGGTGGTGGTCAGAGCCATGCTGAAAAGCTTATCAGCCGACCAGGTGTAGAGAATGTCGCCCTTTAAATCGAAAAGCTTGAAGTCAAACTTCTGGCTGCTGGTATGGTTGATTTTAATTGTTTCGCCGGACTTGTTGGCGACATTAAGCGAAAGCGTCAGACTGCCGTTATCCTCTTTGTATGTGGCTGTAACCGCAACCTTACGGGTCAGCGTGTTTATTAGGTTTACAAGTCTGTCCGCGACTGTGACGGCCTCCGCGCGGGTAGCTCCGTTTTTCGGAAGCAGCATGTTGTTGTCGCTGCCGTTAATAAGCTTTAGTATGACAGCCTTAATAACATCATTCTTAAGATCTGCGCTGATTTTGTCGTCGTCCGCAAAGGGAGGGGGCATTATCTTGATCATAGCGTAGTTGCCGCCGGTCACATAGTCAAGCCCCTTAATCAAAAAATGTATCATATCCTCGCGGTTAAGCTTGTCGTTTGGGCCGAAGCTGCCTTTTATGTCTATGATTCCGGTAGAGACAAGGTCATAAAGCTCGCTTGCGCCGGGCGCCTTGCTTTCTACGTCGTTATAGAATTCCTTGATGTCGGTCGGTGCAAAGTACGCAATTTTTATCTCTAGCGCCTTGTGCAGCATCCGCGCAAACTCCATGCGGGTTATCTCCTTATCGGGATAAAAGCTGCCGCTGCCGTCGGAAAAGATGTCCTCATAGCCGTAGGCAAGCGCCGATTTTTCAAACCAGGTTCCGCCAATGTCATTGTAGGGTAGCTTCTCGGCCGCCTCTTGGTCGCTTCCCACCGCCAGCGCCGGCATGGTCGCTCCAAAGAGCAATGTAATTACCAGAACAAATAAAAGTGCGATTTTCTTCATAATTTTCCTCCTTAACGCGCAGTAATTCAGCGCGGCATATGTATTTTTAAAGGATTTTTCAAATATAACACCTTTGAAATCCGTAAAAGGTTGCAGTTTAGTAAGCTATTTATATAATATTCCACTTTTGACTACTTTGCAAGTAATTTATGCTTTTTGCGCTTTATTATCCAAAAAGCCAAAAAAATATAACTCTGTCAAATGTTAAACTTTGCTCGATAGTTGCCGATATGTAATACAGAATGGTTTTTACCGTTTTAGCAATGTAAAAGCATGAAGGAGAATTCGTATGTTAAAGCACTTAAAGGTTTCAAAAAAGCTATGGCTCATCGTCATACCGGCTATCCTTGCGATGTCCGCGCTTGTAGTTTACTTTTATTACCAAACCAACAATATCGCAAAGGACTCCAAAAAAGCCCTGTATGACGAAACCTTTGTCAGCACGGCTGCAATATTAAATGCAGACAGGGACTTTTATCAGGCTGTAGAAGCACAAAATGAGATATATTTTGGTGCTGACACATTAGACCCTGAAAGAAAGAAGAAGCTTTTAGATTCTTACAATGAGAATGTAAAGCAGGTTAAAGACCGAATAGCTTTAGCCATAGACAACGTAAAGCAAAACAAGGAGCTGTACGAGGAATTTGAATCTGAATCCAAAGTCACGCTTTCGTAGCTAGACAAGGAATTCCAGACGGAGTTTGCCTCTTGGCAGAGTGCATACAATTTGGAAACCGGCACGGGAAACCTTATAACAAAGCAGGGCTATTTTGACAAGGCCAGAGAAAAAATAAACCTCATGACAGAGCTTTTCGAGGAATACGCCAACAAAAAGTCCGCAGAAATACAGAAAGATGTCGAAAGCAGCATTATGCTGTCTATTTCGGTAATTGCGGTAGTCGTACTATTTCTCTTCATACTCGCATTCCTGATAGTACGATACCTAAAAAACAGCATCAAATACATAACCGGCATCAATCAGCGCATTGCCCAGGGCGAGCTGGCAATCAAAATTGATGAGAAGAGAATGACCCGTGACGAGATAGGACAGCTTTGCAGGGCCACAGATCAGATACTTGTACGGCTAAACGAATACGTGACCTATATTAACGAAATAACTCAGGTGCTCAACACAATGGCGGATGGGGATATGAGAATAGCTCTAAAGAACGAATACAGCGGTGAATTTTCATCCATTAAGGATGCGCTGCTGAATATCTCATCCTCTTTGAACCAGACGCTGTCGATGATAGCGGGTTCGGCAAGTCAGGTGGATATGGGCGCCAAGCAAATAGCGAGCGGCTCGCAGGTTCTGGCTCAGGGTACAACGGAGCAGGCCAGCGCCATTGAGGAGCTTTCTGCGACGATTAGTGATGTATCGCAGGAGGTTCAGAGAAACGCCTCCAACGTCAAGGACGCGGCAGAATATGTCGGACAGACGGTAACCGGTGTTGAGCAGAGCAATTCTTACATGAAGCAGATGCTGGTATCAATGAAGGACATAGACAGATCCTCGGTTGAAATCGGAAAAATAATTAAGGTTATCGACGACATAGCCTTCCAGACGAACATCCTCGCCTTGAACGCGGCTGTTGAAGCCGCCAGAGCGGGAGCTGCGGGAAAAGGCTTTGCGGTCGTGGCTGACGAGGTGCGCAATCTTGCCACGAAGTCGGCAGATGCTGCAAGGCAGACCACAGAGCTTATCGAGAACTCCATTAAAGCTGTTTCCGTCGGCTCAAAAATGGCAGAGAACACAGCGAGCGCCCTAGATAACGTTTCTTCTAAGGCCGGGCAGATAAAGGAAATCATAGAAAAAATCGAGAGCGCTTCATCGGCTCAGGCTATTGCAATATCGCAGATTACCATTGGTCTCGAGCAGGTTTCGAACGTCGTGCAGCAGAACACAGCGACTGCAGAGGAAAGCGCCGCGGCGAGCGAGGAGCTATCCGGACAGTCCGCAGTGCTCTTCGACGAGGTCGGAAAGTTCAAGCTCTCGGGAAAAAAGGACATAATAAACCTATAAGCCTTTGGCAGCAATAATATATTCCGCCGTATCTGTGACGATGCTTACAGATACGGCGTTCTTTTTTTGAGGATAAAATGATGCTTCAAATTTTAAGCTTTCGATGGAATTTAAATAACTATTTTCGAAAAAATACATATTCTGTGATTGGGGGGTGCGTATTATGTATAATTGCGAATGGGTTGCTTCGATAAGCGCGCTCGCGATAGCAATCGCAAAGGGCAAAACGCCTGAAGAAATTGCTTTCCTGTCAAGGCTACTGTTTCTTCTTTCGTCAAACCTGTCGGTGCTTTCAACCGCACCTCCGGTTCCGGACAATGATCCCTGTATAAAATGATGGACCTGATTAGGCAAAAAGACAGGCGAGGGGAGGTCCCTTCGCCTGTCTTATTAAATAAAATCAGAATGTTTCGTATCCGTGAGCTTGGGCAAGCATCATGTCCTTGACCTTCATCAGTCTTGTCGTGGTGCTTCTCTCGTTTTCGTCGAGCTTCATCGTTATATACTTTATCGTTTCACGATAGCGCGGTATCATAACGTGCTCGAGAGCGTTAACTCTGCGCCTTGTTTTTTCGATTTCGGCGGCCATCAGCTGGCAGGATTTTTCTACCTCGGCAAGCCTCATCATCTGGGGCAGAACGTCGGACAGAGATTTAACTGCTTCGTCCAGATCGCTTGAAGTGAAGGCGTAGCCGTAGGAATAAATGTCGCTCATGTCGTTGGTTTTGAAGTGGGTATTAAAAACAGGAATCTTGACACTCATTACATTCTTGTTTTCGATATCAAGCTTCAGCTCCTGCTTGGGCATCATCAGGGCAACATCCATAACCTCGTCCTGCATGGAGCTTCTCGCGACCGACATGTGCTTGTTTGCCTCTTTTATGGCATTTTCAACCTCGATACGCAGGCTTTTGTTCTCACGCACCAGAAGGAAAAACTGACGCATCAGTTCGTCGCGCTTGTCCTTAAGCAGCTTATGTCCACGAACGGCGGTGACAAGCTTTTTCTTCAGCTTTGTGAGCTCCATTCTGGTCGGGTTTACATTTGTCAGTGCCATTTTTCACCCTGCTTTCGGTAAGTTATTTCTCGTCGTAGTACTTTTCAAGCAGCTCGTCGCTGATTCTCTTGAGCTCCGCACGGGGGAGTATTTTGAGAAGACGCCAGCCGAGATCAAGTGTTTCCTCAATGCTTCTGTTTGTTTCATAGCCCTGGGAAACATACTGGTTCTCAAATTCGTCCGCAAACTTTGCGTACAGCTTGTCGATATCGGTAAGAGCGGATTCACCGAGGATTACCATAAGCTCCTTAGCATCCTTTCCTCTCGCGTACGCGGAGAAAAGCTGGTTCATGGTGTTCGAATGGTCCTCACGGGTTTTGCCCTTGCCTATGCCCTTGTCCTTAAGTCGCGAAAGCGAAGGAAGAACATCGATAGGCGGGGTTATGCCCTTTCTGTAAAGCTCACGGCTGAGTATAATCTGTCCCTCGGTGATGTAGCCGGTAAGGTCGGGGATAGGATGGGTCTTGTCGTCCTCAGGCATCGAGAGGATCGGTATCATCGTGATACTGCCGTTTCTGCCGGTCTGACGGCCCGCTCTTTCGTATATGGACGCAAGGTCGGTGTACATGTAGCCCGGGTAGCCGCGTCTGCCGGGGACTTCCTTACGCGCTGCTGAGACCTCACGCAGAGCGTCGGCGTAGTTCGTAATATCCGTCAGAATGACAAGAACGTGCATGCCCTGCTCAAAGGCGAGGTATTCTGCAGCAGAAAGCGCCATTCGGGGAGTTGCAATACGCTCGATAGCGGGGTCGTTTGCGAGGTTGATGAAGAGCACGGTTCTGTCGA
>CAYQMY010000070.1:0-5909 GCA_964418735.1 uncultured Oscillospiraceae bacterium
CTACAATGGTTCGGATGAAACCCACCCAAAAATATATCCGTGCAGCAGGCACGCTAGGCTTCGCTTATCCTGCATCCCTCGGTGTAAAATGTGGCTGCCCGGATCGTCCTGTCATCAGCTTTGTGGGCGACGGTGCCTTCTGGTACTTCTCCAATGAGATGGAGACGGCACTCCGCTATAACATACCAACTGTAACGATAGTTAACAACAACTTCGGTCTGGCACAGGAAATTGCCTATACTGACAGATTTTACCCGGGCGAATTTGAACGGGGCCGAAGGCAGACTACATACAATGCAACATCTATTTTGTTTGGTAAGGTTGCGAGTGATTTTGGCTTACACGCGGTCACCGTGACCGATCCGGAACAGATACAGTCCGCAATCGCCGAAGCTTTGGCTCTTGGCAAGCCTGCTTTGGTGGAGGTAATCACCAATCAGGATACAATAGGACCTCTTGAGGTAAGAGATAAAGATGAGAAGAATCCTTTCAAGGGGCATGTTTAATCCTTGTTAAATGTATTCGGTTCTATATGTGTCTGTGGTTGATTAATGAGGTGTGCACATGTTATGTAAAGATTTTAATGCAATAATAGAAAAAGCCAAACGCTTTCCGTCCGCAAAGCGTTTGGCTGTGGTAGCTGCTGAAGATATTAACACACTGGAGGCGGTCATACACGCTCAAAAAGAAGGTATTGTCAGTCCGATTCTGATTGGCAACAAACCCCAAATCCAATATTTTCTCGGAGAGATGGGGGCAAGTGTTTCCGAAAGCAATATTATTGACGAACCAGACTTCGCAAATGCCGCCGCCTGTGCCGTCAAACTCTATAATGAGGGGAAAACCGACTTCCTGATGAAGGGAAAACTGGATACTGCCATTTTACTCAAAGAAGTTGTGAGCAAAGAAACCGGGCTTGGAACAGGCGGGGTCATGTCCAGTTTTATGATTTTTCAGGTGCCGAATTATCACAAGCTCCTGTCGATAGTAGACGGTGGCATGGTAACATATCCTACTCTAGAACAAAAAAAGGCGATTATAGAAAATACTGTCGACGCTTTGCACAGGCTCGGTTATCGCTGCCCAAAAGTCGCCGTGCTGGCCTGTGTAGAAAAGGTTAACCCCAATATGCCCGAAACTGTTGAAGCAGATGCGCTTGCCGAGATGAACAAGCGTGGAGAGATAAAGAACTGCATCGTGGAAGGGCCAATTTCCTATGATTGCGCTATGAGTAAGGAAATTGCCGAGTATAAGGGGCTCAGTAGCAAGATAGCAGGCAATGCTGATATATTGGTTGCACCCAATATTCACACCGCAAACATCATGGGCAAAATACTGACCGTAACATGTAAGGCCAAAATGGCAGGATTCATCGTCGGAGCAAAGTGCCCGATTGTCCTTGCGTCCAGATGGACATCCGCTGAAGAGAAATATTTATCGATTGTCATATCCACGGCTTCAGCAGATAGGGGATAGAGATAATGGAAAGGCTACTAATCATTAACCCCGGCTCAACATCAACAAAAATTGCAGTCTATGAAGATGAACAGCCGGTTTTTGTAGAGAGCATATCTCACAGTCTAGATGAAATTGGAAGTTTCAGCGACATAGCGGATCAGTATGAATTCAGAAAAAATACTATTTACAACGTACTAGATAAAAATAGAATATCCCTTGAATCGTTGACGGGAATCGTCGCCAGGGGCGGACTGCTACCGCCTATTGAGTCCGGAGCGTACGAGGTCAATGAGGATATGGTTTGGGCACTGCGTAATAAACCAGTGCATCAGCATGCATCAAACCTTGCGGCGATAATAGCGCATGCAATTGCAGAGAAACGGCATATTCCAGCCTATATTTACGATGGCGTAACCGTGGATGAAATGGATCCAATGTTAAAAATTACAGGGTTACCGGAGTTTAAGCGGAAAAGTTTTGCTCACAACCTGAATCTGCGTGCTGCAGGAATGCGTTATGCAAAAGAGAATGGCAAACCTTACAAAGACTGCAAGCTCATCATCGTGCATCTTGGCGGCGGCATTTCAGTGAGCTTGCATATGAGCGGGAGAATAATAGACGTTGTAAGCGATGAAGATGGCACTTTCACGCCTGAAAGGTCGGGAGGGCTTCCCGTTTATCAGGTCGTAGAGCTAATGGGATCCGGGAAATACGACACAAACACCATGATGCATAAGCTCAAAAACAAGTCAGGTCTGCTCGCTCATCTCGGCGTGAACGATTGCCGAAAAGTAGAGCAAATGATCGACAGCGGAGATGCGAGAGCTAAACTGGTTTATGAGGCAATGGCGCTCAATACAGCAAAGAATATTGGGGAAGAAGCCACTGTCGTGAGCGGTGAGGTAGAAGCGATTATATTAACAGGCGGTATCGCATATTCCAATATGTTCACCCAGATGATCCGTGAACATGTGCAGTTTATTGCGCCGGTCATCGTCTATCCCGGGGAAAACGAAATAGAGTCGCTGGCTCTTGGAGGGCTTCGCGTCATGCGCGGGGAAGAAAGCGCAAAAGTATATAAATTACCGTAAAATTGCAAATTTTCCTGAAAAGCTACGATTCTTTTGGTTTGGTCTCAGCAGATAAATCGTTTAAAATTAGGCGTAGACTCTGCGCAATATTATTTGCAAACCTGACAAATGATTGAGAGGAATCCGCACGCCATGCAAGTACGATTTGACACGTACTCCCGTCCATTGGATAGATGCTAAGATCTTTTCTGTCAGAAAAGCACATTTCGCCAAGAGAAAAAATTGCCCCTTTGTTCATGATAATTCCCGGAATAGAGGAGTCTATATTTTCAGTGTATTTTATTGAGGGCATAAAGTGAAATTTATTACACTGGCTTATCAATTGTGTTTCAAGTGTTTCCCTTCCGTGTAAAGGCAAAAAAATATCATATCCCTCAACATCTTTCCATGTGAGGCTTTCTTTTTTGCTAAGCGGATGAGTTTTAGATACAGTGATGGCAAACTTCATACTATCGGACACCGTAGCGCAGTGCAGACTTGATAAAAGCTCTATGTGGTCAAAGTTTGGCAGAATAGCAAAATCCGCCTGATGTTCAAGAATAATCCCAACTAGTCTGAAGGTATCTGTAATCATTGTTTCAAAAACATATTCGGGAAAATTACGATCCAAATTTTCTAAAATTTTATTCCGCCATAACTGGTTGATACCATTGCTTATACTGAAAACAACATGTTTCTCATGTTCCTTCTGAAGCTTGGCAGCCTTGGTTACAGAAGTTTCTATGCTTTGAATAATCTGACCCCATTCTTTATATAGCAATTTGCCTGCAGGAGTTAATACAATGTTTCGGTTTGAGTGTTTAAAAAGCGTAATTCCAATGGTTTCTTGCAGGAATTTCATACGTTTGCTGAGCAGGGGTTGGGTCACATTGAGATAATCAGCGGCCTTGATTAAGGTGTCAAATTGTACAATTGCCAGAAAATATTGTATATCTTGTAAACTGACCGGCAACAGCATACTGTTTTTCATAAAACACCTCTCAACTACAAAAGTTCTTCATATATGACTGTGCAGGAAAGATAAGGAGATAATTAATGCTATGCTCTCCCCTCAAAATATTGCCGGGACAATCTGCTGCTTGTCGGCATCCACAACGCCGTGGGTACTCAGCCGCAGCTTTGGAATTACCGGCAGGCTGACAAAGGCCAGGGTCATAAAAGCGTCAATGCTCCGGTCAATCCCCCGCTGCTCCAGCTCATTTTTCAGTCTTTGCAGCTGCGCGTCCACCTCGTACACAGAGCCCAGGCTCATCAGTCCGGCCACCGGCAGGGGAAGCTCACCTACAAGCTCCCCGTCCACCACGAAGGCAAGACCGCCACGGTTTTTGATAACGGTGTTTCCCGCAAGGGCCATATCCCGGTCGTTTGTTCCGGCTATGACAAGGTTGTGGGAATCGTGGGCAATGCTTGAGGCGACGGCCCCGCATTTGAGTCCATAGCCGCCCAAAAAGCCGATCCCCCGGTGCCCCGTGTGTCTATGCCGCTCAAAAATGGCCAGCTTTACAATGTCGTTTTCCACATCCACGCCCTCGGCCGTGCCGGGCTGTCGCCGAAGAGGAACAATTCTCTCCTCCGTCAGCAGCTCATTGGGCGTTAGCTGAATGACACGCTGCCATTCTCCCGTCTCATCAATAATCAGCTCCTCCGGACGGATTTCCTCGGTGCAAAAGGAGTTAAAAACGCGCTCGTATTTTTCCGAAACTTCAAAGGGTCGTCCCGTCTCAAGCATTTTTCCGTTTTCCGCAACAAGTCTGCCGTTTTTGAACACCATGTCCACCTGAAAGCTTTCAAGGTCGGACACCACTATCATGTCTGCGATATATCCCGGTGCCACAGCACCGCAGTTTTTCAGTCCAAAATATTCAGCGGGAACAAGTGTGCCCATTTTTATTGCGGCAAAGGGAGATGCGCCAAGACTGACTGCGCGGCGAATTATATAGTCTATGTGCCCGCCGTGGATAAGGTCGCCCGGATGCTTGTCGTCCGTCACCAGCATGCAGCGCTGACAGTAGGGCTGCTTAAACAGCGGCAGCAGCGCGTCAAGGTTTTTCGCCGCCGTGCCCTGACGAATCATAATATACTGCCCCCGGCGCAGCTTTTCCATAGCCTCGTCAATGTGGGAACACTCATGGTCGGAGCGCACTCCCGCGCATATGTAGGCGCAGAGCTTTTTCCCGCTTAAAAAGGGCGCATGACCGTCTATTATTCTGCCGTTTTCGGTGCATTGGCACAGCTTGCGCAGCACCGTTTCGTCGCCATCCACCGTGCCGTGGAAATTCATCATTTCCGCCAGACCCAACACGCGGGGGCTAGTGTAGTAGGGTGCCAGCTGCTTTGCATCAATTTCCGCTCCGGACTCATCCAAAGCCGCATCCGGTACGCAGGAGGGCAGCATGAAATACACGGATAAATCCAAATTTTTCGTGGCCTCGAGCATGAAATCAATGCCCGCCGTGCCAGCCACGTTGGCAATTTCGTGCGGGTCGGTTATGACCGCCGTGGTTCCGTGGGGCAAAACGGCCTTTTCAAATTCGGCGGGGCAGACCATGGAGCTTTCCATATGGATGTGTCCGTCGATAAGGCCGGGGCAGACGTATCTGCCGCCAATGTCTATCTCACACTCACCGTCATAGCTGCCCAGACCCACAATTATTCCTTCGCTGACAGCCACATCGCACAGCTCCGTCTCGTCAGTAAACACATTTACAACTCTCGCATTTTTCAGCACCAGCTGGGCCTTTATGCTGCCGCTGGCCGATGCAAGGCGCTTTCTAAGATACTCTGTCTGCATTTTTCCTCCAAAGCAGCTCCCCTGCCAGCATCGGCAAAGGAAACTGAAAAAAGCGTTTTAGGTCAATCTCCCTTAAATTTGCAATATAGATTGATAATATCATATTTTTTCATTATAAACTATTTTATATTTGCTTTTCTTCAACGACAGCCGAACTCTCTTTCCACCATCCGCACCAGCTTGTCCCGAAAGTCTGTATCCTGCCCGGCGGTACGTTTTGAGGGGCCCTTTACAGGGGCAATCTAAATGCCTTTCGCTCCGATTATCCGCGGCGCTAATGCTGCAATATCGGTGGAGACCTCGGCCTTGTTAAGCTCGTTTAAAATCTCGTGGCGGGACTCGGGGTAAAGCTCCATTTCAAGGTTTATTAATCGAACACGCAAAAGGACAGTTCTCATGGTTTGTTTAATCAACCGCAAACCGTCCCCGCGGCACGAGCTTGTTATTTTAACAATTTACAAGAACGCTTAAATATTTAAATGTTATTATAATTTATGATATAATAAGCTGAGATTTAGCGTAATAATATTTTATTATTGGAATGGGCGATTAACTATGAAAGATAGATT
>CAYQMY010000070.1:6009-9909 GCA_964418735.1 uncultured Oscillospiraceae bacterium
TAGGCAGAGGAAGAGATAAGTAAGCGCTACGCTTTGTGGGAATATAAACCACGGACGAAATTGTCCGGCTATCTTGCGCGCTATGCCGCACTTGTAACCTCGGCGGATCAGGGCGCAGTTTTAAAGAACCGCTGAAAAGAAAGAAGGTGATTATATGTTAAATTCATTCAGAATAAACCCGAAAGATGATGTAGTGACAGTGACCGAAGCGGTTTTGGAAGGCGAAGACATAACATATATTACTGAGGGCAGGGAAATCACAATGAAAGCAGCGGAGTCTATCCCGATGTACCACAAGATTGCCGTAAAAAATGTTAAAAAGGGCTGCAATGTATTAAAATACGGAGAGGTTATTGGGTACGCAACTTGTGACATCAAAGCCGGTGACCATGTCCACACGCACAACCTAAGCGACATTTCAGCAAGGGGGAAGGATTAGCCATGAAATTTAAGGGCTACAGAAGGACTGACGGGCGCGTTGGAGTGCGAAACCACGTGGCGATTTTGCCGGGTGTACTATGCTCTGAAGTGGCCGCGAGGAAAATATCCGCACAGGTCCCGGGCACAACTTTTATATATAATCCTAACGGCTGCGGGCAATGCAATTTTGATACTAAAGTTACGCTTGACATACTAAGCGGCATGATTTCAAATGGCAACGTTTTTGCCGCGCTTATCGTCGGACTTGGCTGCGAAACTATTCAAAAAAGCGAATATATGAAAGCGATAAATGCCAAAACCGATAAGCCGGTGTATTATATCGGCATTCAGGAGGAGGGCGGCATTGGAAAAACCGTTGAAGCGGGTGTGAAAATCGCCGAGGAACTGATAAAGGAGGCCGCCAAGTGCCAAAGAGAGGAAATCGAGCTTTCGGAGCTTATGCTTGGGCTTGAATGCGGCGGTTCCGACCCTACCTCGGGCTTTTCCTCCAACACAGTGCTGGGAAATAGCTGCGACAGGCTAATTGACCTTGGCGGCAGCGCTGTAATAAGCGAAACCGCCGAAGCTATAGGCGCGGAGCATATACTGAAGGAGCGGGGGAAAACCCAGGAAATCGGGCAAAAAATCTATGACGCAATTATAAAATGGGAGAAAGACCGCTTTGCAGAATCCGGCGAGGACATCCGCTTAAACAATCCTTCACCCGGTAATAAGGACGGCGGGATAACTACTTTATCCGAAAAATCTCTCGGTTGCATACATAAAAGCGGGACAAGGGCTTTCGACGGCATATATGAATACGGACAGATGATAGACAAAAAAGGGCTCTTCTTTCTTAACGCCACCGCTTTCGATGTCCCAAATGTTGTTGCTTTGGCCGCGGGCGGTGCACAGATAGTTGCGTTTACGACAGGCAGGGGAAATCCTGTTGGCAACCCCATTGTGCCGGTTATGAAAATTACCGGAAACCATGACACCGCAACAAGGCTAAATGATTTCATCGACTTTGACACAAGCGAGAGCATTTCGGGAGCAAAGTCATTTGAACAGCTGGGCGGAGAGCTTTTTGACTATATGATTAAGGTATGTAACGGGGAAAGCGTGAAAGCTGAAATTAACGGAGCATGCGAGGTTGCTATCAACCAGAATTACAGCTATGTATAAGCACGAACTCAACTGGGGTAAATTTTTTGATTAAAGATATTTGGCACCAACTGCGTTGGGTGATATTTTGTGCTTAACAGTAAAGTCCCGAAAGCCTTTGTTAAAGGTTCTCGGGATCATTTAAAAGTCATATTCGATGGCTTATAAGCTCAGTGTTTTTTTAATCCATTCTATCATGTGGCGGATATTGGCTTCGTCATTAAACCGCATATCTCCATGAGTATACACCATTATATTCGGTTCAAGGCCGGTTGGCGTGTCTCAGTTTATGGGAGCATTATAGCATGGTGCTCCTCCGATTTTTTGCTTTCATTTTACATAGAAAAGCCTCGGCGGAGTCATTTCCAACCGAGGCAGTCATTGCTTCATATCTCTGTCGAGGTTTCTTTCGCCTAGATTTCTATAAGAGGAAGCAGACGATTAATTGTGCAAAAATATTTATAAAAGGCAAATGCAGATTCATGCTGATCGTTATTCGCAAGTATTTGCACCATTTCAGACAATATATAATTCATTGCCGCACTAGAACAATACTTATATGCTATGCTTCCCCAACGTTTTGCTGCTTCCTGACCGAAAAGCTCCCAAAACAAAAGCTGATTCCCGGTTGGGACAAGCATTCGATACTTTGGATGCCCTTCGATAAGTCCATCACAGAAATCCTCTCCGAAAAAGTCCTCTCTGACCATAACTGCCCCAACAATCCTCCGCTCCTGCTCTGACTTTCCAATGGGACGTTCTGTAAAAAGGCACGCCGAATTCGGTTTCAGTCTCTCCGCAATTCTCGGCTCCCCTTTGGAAAACCCGCTGAGGTATCGACCCGTCGAGATCGTATATGTGTTGCAGACCTGCACCGTATCTTTCGGTGCGACATCAAAGACAGCGTGTGAGTTAGCCGTTATGGTAAAGTTGAGCAGTTTTTTTCTGCGTTCCTGTTCTGATTGCTCCTTCTGACGCAGCCGGTTTATTTCAGCTTCTTTTTCAGCAATTTGCGCTGTTATATACTGTTGCATTACCTTGTCCTTCAAAACAAGATACTCTTTGAATGCATCCGGATAGATAAACTTCTTCTCGCTATTAGAGAAGCTTACAGTTATTGTACTTTCGGCTAAAGCCGTAATGACACCGCAGCCGAATGTCTTATGACTAATTGCCTGCCCGTTGATATTCATTTTTCCCCTTTCTGATGTGAAAAGAGCTTCTCATCCCGATCCTGTGACCAGACGGCGGAAGCTCTTTTCACAAGCACTCTGGATGAAAGATTATTCCGCCGTTCTCACCTCGGCACGTTTTTTGTCATTGATGCGAAGGATAATATTACCCGCATCGACCTGTAATTCAATTTTATCGCTTTGAAATTCCGGAATATCGCCGATTCTAAGCGTCGTCCCGATTGGCATGTTTTCAAGATCCACCTTAACGGTATCGAGGAGGTATTCCGGCTCCGCGGCGTGCGGGACCTGCATCTGAATCTGCTCCAGGACTCCCGCCACCTTATCCTTGTTTACAAGCACTATATCGGCGACACTGTTAAATTTTTTCCCTGTGTCCAGAACATGAAAGCAGATATGGACAATCTCGTCGTTCAAGCTGTTATATTCCAAGTCTTTGATCAGCGATGGATAGGTTTTCCCATTCAGCTGAACATTCACCTTGCTTCCGTTGCGCTTGGTTCGCTTGAGCTGTCTGGCAGTACTCTGGTCGATCTGGACGGAGAGCGATTCAGTCAGTCCCGCGCCATTGATGACGCACGGAACAATCCCTACACGTCTAAGTTGTTTTGCCTTTGCTGATGGGTCACGCATTTTCGCCATAATGGTATTCATTTTTTCTCCTCCTGTTAAAGTAAATATTTGTTGGTAGCTTATTAAAAAAAGAAGGGCTTTTCATAGTGCGCCGCTCAGCGCAATACCAAAAGCCCTTCTTAAAGACGGTTCTTTTTATGTTTAATTAATTATATTATAACACAAATATAGAAAAAAGCAAGTTGCATGTTTAGAGGATTGGCAACGGGCCGGTAAATATAATTTCTCTAGGGGCTTTTGCCTTTATTTTCTCCGTGGTCATTTTATATGAATGAACTTCGCTGTAAACGCCGCATTCCCTGACGTGAGCCGTACCCGATTTGCAAAAGACCGGAGGGTGTAGTAATATAAAGTTTATACTGGTAAAATTTTAATAATAGGTAGGTGAAGCCTCATGCAATTTAGAATTTTGAAAGGTGTTACATTCTTTGCTTTTTTACTTGTAATGCTTCTATTCACAAATATTGGTACTGCATTTGCAGTAGATATT
>CAYQMY010000071.1:0-9512 GCA_964418735.1 uncultured Oscillospiraceae bacterium
GTGCTTTTCCATAAATTCCGACATATCGAGGCGAATGAGAGATTCAGGAGTATCAAACAAATCCGCGGCAAGACGCTTTACAAGCTCAGTTTTTCCGACACCTGTGGAGCCGACGAAAATGAAGGAAACAGGCTTGCGCTTTGCGGCGATTCCCACTCTGTTTCGTCTTATCGCGGCGCAGACTGCGTCTACAGCCTCGTCCTGACCGATAATATGCTGCTTAAGCCTCTTGTCGAGCTTTGAAAGCTTTTCATACTCGTCCTCACGGATGCTGACGGCGGGAATTTTAGTCCACAGCTCTATAATGCGGGCAAGATTGTCAATCGTCAGCTCAGGTATTCCCTCGCTGTTAATCTTGCTCAGCTCATTTTCAATCTGCATATCTCGGCTGCGTATAACGGCGAGCCTGCGGTAAGAGTCATCACTCGAATCTCCGAGAAGGAGATCGCGCTCCTTCGCGAGGTCGGCCTTTTCCTTCGATAGCTCGGCGCTTCTCGCAAGGTTCTTGTTTTTGAGGTTTACGTCGGAGCAGGCCTCGTCTATAAGGTCAATCGCCTTATCCGGAAGGAAGCGGTCGGTGATATATCTTTCCGATAATATAACCGCCTGACGGCACATTTCCTCGGAAATCTTAACGCCGTGGAAGCTTTCGTAGTATCTGGCGATACCCTTTATAATACCAATGGAATCATCTATGGACGGTTCGCTTACGATAACCGGCTGGAATCTGCGCTCCAGCGCGGCGTCCTTTTCGATGTGCTTGCGGTACTCCGCAAACGTAGTCGCGCCTATAACCTGTATCTCGCCCCTCGAGAGCGCCGGTTTCAATATGTTCGCGGCGTTCATAGAGCCTTCAGCGTCTCCGGCGCCGACTATATTGTGCACCTCGTCAATGACAAGTATAATGTTGCCCTGCTTTTTGACCTCTTCTATAAGTCCCTTCATGCGGCTTTCAAACTGGCCGCGGAACTGGGTGCCAGCAACAAGCGCGGTGAGGTCAAGAAGGAAAACCTCCTTCTCGCGGAGCTTATATGGCACGCTGCCGTCAACAATGCGCTGGGCAAGTCCTTCGGCAATGGCTGTCTTTCCAACGCCGGGCTCTCCGATTAGGCAGGGGTTGTTCTTCTGGCGGCGGTTAAGTATCTGAATAACCCTTTCGGTTTCTTCTTCGCGGCCTATAATCCTGTCAATCTTGCCCTCTAGCGCCTTTTGTGTCAACGATATGCAGTAGTTATCGAGAAATTTGCGCTTCTGACCTCTGCCAGACGTTGAATCCCTGTTCCCGCCGCTTTGCTGGCTACCGCCGCCGGGTTGCTGCATTTCCTGCCCGGGCTCGGTATTGAAAAGGCGGTTAAGGAACGGAAACGTAGCTGTTTTCCCATCCTCGTCCTCGCCTTCAACCTCGGAAATGCCCTCAGCTCCGCCGAACGCGTCAAGCATCTCGTTGGAGATGCCCTCAAGGTCATCGTCGGAAATGCCCATTTTTTTCATAATATCATCAACGGGCTTAATATTGAGCTCCTTGGCGCACTTTAGACACAAACCCTCGTTCGAGGATTTGCCGTTTTCCATTTTGGTTATAAAAATAACAGCTACATTTTTTTTGCATCTGGCGCAAATTGTAGGTTGCATAAAATACTCCTTAATTAATCCGTTTTTTGTGCGGCGACTGAGCAAATTTTATATACTGCAGCAGATAACTCAGAAAAGCCGCTATCATAACTATTATCGCTACAGTAATCATGATTGTTGAATAAAATTTTGGAATTTTAAAAAGCATAAGCAGAGCGAATACTACGACGAACACCACCGTGGCCGCCTTGCCGAGAAAGTTAGCAGGCGGCATATCGAGTGACTTCCTGTAAATCAGAAAGCCGCCTATTGCCATAAGAGATTCCTTAAGAAAGAAAACAACTATTGCCCATACTGGTACTATCTTATCTATAGTTATGCAGAGCAAAACCGCAAAAGTCATTATTTTATCGCCCAGCGGATCGAGAATCCTCCCGAGCTTTGAAACAAGATTATACTTTCTTGCTATTCTTCCGTCAAAATAATCCGTAGCGGATGCCAGCAGATATACTCCCGTCGCATATGTGCGCGCTTCGCTTAAATTGCTGAAATACACTATTACTAACACAGGAACCAGCAAGAGCCTGAAAATAGACAGAATATTAGGAACGTTCACCGACATCTCTCCCATTTAATCAAATTCCCAAAAAGGCTGTTAGCAGGTTGTTGCTCATAAGCCATTTGAGAAATACAGTTTCACCGAGCGTTTCATCCGGAAACACTCCCCCAAAGTACCTCATAGCCCAGGCGATCGCAAAAAGTATAATAAGCCCCTTCGCCGCCCCGAAAACCAGACCGCCCGCTCCGTTTATAAGTCCAAGTCCCGGAGCCTTGAACACGAAGTCCAAAAGCCTTAAGGCCAGAGTCAGAAGGATAGTTATAATTATATAAGCCACAATGAATGTGAGTATATAGGTTACGGTATCGGTCAGCTTGTTCGAAACTGCGTTTTTAAATTCCTGTCCGACCTCAGCAACCGACTTTTTAAGATCTGTAATTATGTTTTCCGCCGTGCCCTTGAATATGCCTAAGTTTAAAAGGCTTTCAAGACCAACAGTATCCATTTCGCTTTTTGTTTCTTCAGCCTGCGCAGGAGCCGCTTTATACTGCTCCTCTGTTTCAGTCACCGATTTGTTCACAAGCTTCACGATAATCGGCTCTATCATTGGCTTAAATCTGTCGGAATATGTAGCTGATATTTTGCCTGCGCCGTAAAAAGCGATGACCAGAATAATAATGCCGCTTATTCCGAGAATCAAACCCTTTTTATAGCCCGTGATTACAAAGAACAGCAGTAGGGCCGCAAGCACAACATCGATTATTATAGGAATTATTGAAACCATACTATTTTACCTTTCAGGGCCTGTGTATCAAGGCTCCGGAATTGGAAATCATCACCACGGACCCGTCCTCACGCATCAAAACCTGTTTAATATTTGCAACTTCATTTACAACTTTGTGCTCAGTCATATTGGAATTATATATCACCAGCCTGTCGTTATAGAGAGCCGCAACGTATTTACCGCGAGCTGAGAGCGACAGAACGTCGCCGCTTATGCTGATGTTTCCGATAACTTTTCCGTCAGATGAGAGGGTTACCAGCGAAGCCGCTTCACCCGTCTTGTATTTACCAATGGCGAGCACCGCGAAACCCGAACCGTCAAGGCTGTAGTCCTTAAGAAAGCCATTTGAGAAGGAGTAGTTTGAAACAGCCTCAGCCTTGTCGTTGAGAAAAACCGCCTCATCCTCGGACAGAAGACAAATTCTGGACGAGCTTATGTATTCGATGTCAAAAAAGACCTTGTTTTCGTTTGAATAACTGCCCTTTGCTTCTGTGCTTTTCAGGGAAAATGTGGATACCCTGCTTCCGGAGCCGCTCATGGTGAGCGCCGCCATTTTCTCGCCTGTATCGGAAAGTGCGGCATCTAAAAGATAGCCCTCGCCGGAAGACCACTTATACATGGGTTTAAGCTTCTTAGTGTAAACAGTTACCGCGCCCTTATATCCGCTTTCCTCCGCGGCGACCGCGATAAGCCCCTCGCTGTTCATCGAAATATTAATTACCGCACCGCTTGTTTCCACAGTTTCGGCGCCGGATTTTCCGACAGAGTAAAAATTCTTGCTGCCTATGCTCCAGGCCGCCGCGTTGTCTCCGCCTCCGGTTATCGCGGGCTTTTGCATCATGGCGGTGCTTGAGCTTAGCATGTCCCCTTTTGCGTCGATAAGCTGAGTGCCGGCGCCCGAGGCCACGGCAAGGCCGCTGTTTACCCATACGAACTTGTTGTCGGAGGACACGTCAAACCTTATGCCCTTCGAATTTGCTTCATTATTCTGGTTGTCTTTGTTGTAGAGGGCGAAAAGCACGGCTCCCAGCGCGGCAATTATAACCAGCAAAACCACTATAAATCTTGTCGCGAAACCGCGTTTTTTCCTTTTTACGGTTAAAGGCTTTCCCATGGTTTCTCCTTAAGCTTACTTAAAGCATTATACCACTCATATAGCAAAAAATATACTACAATTTTTCCATCATTTTCCCTACTTCACCGTCATACCAGGAGCCTGTCATGTAAAGGCCCTGCGGCGGAACTGTAGGCCCAGCAAGGCGTCTGTCGCCCTTTTCAAGTATATCCGAAATCTCCTCGGGCTTTATCTTGCCGAGAGCAGCGTAAAGAACGGTTCCGGTTATTGCGCGCACCATATTGTACAAAAAACCGTTGGCGCAGACCTTAAGCTCAAGAAAATCGTCCCTGCGGTAGACCTCGCAGTAATGAACGGTTCTGACGGTGGTTTTAACATCCGTCCCGACCGACTGCACGGCCTTAAAGTCGTGCGTTCCCACAAAGGCCTCCGCCGCTCTCTGCATTACTCCGACATCAAGCGAAACCGGGCAAAAATAGGCTCTGTTTATATACATCGGATTGCGAATCCGATTGTTATAAATCCTGTAGGTGTACTCCTTTTTGAGACAGGATAAAATAGCGTTGAAATCCTCTGGCGCATCTACAGAATCGACTACGGCGATATCCCCCGGAATAAGCGCGTTTACGGCAAGCGGCACTCTGTCTGTCGGTATGCTCGCCTCCGTTTTGAAGTTCGCGCAATAGCGAAGTGCGTGCACCCTGGCGTCAGTCCTGCCGCAGCCGACAAGCTTAACGGACTCACCGCAAATTTTGGACAGCGCCTTTTCAAGTGTTTCGGCTACCGTCACCTCTGTTTTCTGTACCTGCCAGCCGTGGTAGTTCGTCCCGTCGTACATCAGGCGAAGGGCTATGTTTCGCATAAGCTTCCCCCTGCTACAGTCCCAAGCGCGCAAGCGTTATCGTGCCTGCGAGGACAAGCGCTCCGATAGCTAGAGTTACGATATCGCGTGTTTTCAGCTTAAGCTGCTTCATTTTCGTACGCCCGATTCCGCCGTGGTAGCAGCGGCTTTCCATCGCGACGGCGAGATCGTCCGCTCTCCTGAAGGCGCTCACAAAAAGCGGCACAAGCAGCGGCAGCATGGCCTTTGCGCGCTGAAAAACGTTTCCGGTATCAAAATCCGCGCCCCTCGCCTTCTGCGCGCTCATTATCTTGTCGGTTTCCTCTATAAGCGTCGGAATAAAGCGCAGCGCTATGCTCATCATCATCGAGAGTTCATGCACGGGCACCTTAATCTTCTTAAGCGGATTGAGTAGCTTTTCAAGCCCGTCGGTAAGATCAATCGGGGATGTCGTATAGGTCAGCAGCAGCGTGCCTGTTATAAGCATCATTATACGCAGAACCATGAAAACGGCATTTCTTATGCCCGTGTCGGTTATTTTGAATATCCAAAACTCCGCGATTACATTTCCGCTTGAATAAAAGAGGTTCAGTATCGCAGTTATGACAATTACAATAATTATGGGCTTCAAGCCCTTCATTATGATAGCCGGCTTTAATTTCGATACCATAATTCCAGCAATGAGCACCAGTGCCATCAAAGCGTATGAAATATAGCTCTGCACTATGAAAAGCGCAACGATATAGATAAGCGTCATAATCAGCTTTGTTCTCGGGTCAAGGCGGTGCATAATGGTGCTTCCCGGAAAATACTGTCCGAGCGTAATGTCCTTAAGCATTGCGTTTTCCTCCCTTCAGAGAAAGGAGTATCTCCTTAAGCTGGTCGATTTTGTATACCGAGGTGTCCACGGGAAGTCCGAGCTCCTTAAGCCTCTTTGCTACCCTTGTGACCTCTGGCACCGAAAGCCCCATTTCTACAAGCTCATCCCCGCGTGAGAATATCTCTTTCGGAGTTCCGTTCATCGCAAGCCTGCCCTGATTGAACACAACAATTCTGTCAACGTTAGACGCGATTTCCTCCATGCTGTGTGTGACCATAATCACAGTGGCGTTAGTCGCCTTGTGATAGCTTTTGATGTTCTCTATTATGCTCTCCCTGCCGCGCGGGTCAAGGCCCGCTCCGGGCTCGTCGAGTATAAGCACGCTCGGCCCCATAGCTATTACGCCCGCGATTGCCACGCGGCGCTTCTGTCCGCCAGAAAGCTCAAACGGTGACTTCGACAAAAGCGAGCCGTCGATTCCGACAAACTCAGCCGCCTCGCGCACGCGGATATCCACCTCTTCCTCGTTAAGCTTCATATTGCGCGGCCCGAAGGCGATGTCCTTGTAAACCGTCTCCTCAAAAAGCTGGTATTCGGGATACTGGAATACTATTCCCACCTTAAAGCGGGTATCCCTCGTGGTCATCTTCGATTCCCATATATCGACGCCTTCGTAATAAACCTTCCCCTCGGAGGGCTTCAAAAGGCCGTTTAGATGCTGTATAAAAGTAGACTTTCCCGAACCCGTATGACCGATAACGCCGATAAATTCGCCGTGCCTTGCCTCAAAGCTGACGTCCTCTATCGCCGTGCGCTCAAATGGGGTTCCGACGCTGTACATGTGGCACAGCCCCTCAGTTTTTATTATAGGTGTCAATTGCTTCAATCCTTTTTATTTAATGGTGGATGCCGCAGTTACGTTGCTGTATGGTCATCCCCGTTAAGCCAAAACCGAATAAATAGCCTGGGCACATTCCTCTACCGACAAAGCGTCAAGCGGAAGATTGAAGCCTTCCTTATTGAGCTCGTACATAAGCTCGGTTGTGTCGGGCACATCGAGCCCGAAGGCCTTCATTTCATCGACTCTAGTAAACACCTCGGAGGGCTTGCCGTCGGCGACAATTTTGCCGTCCTTCATAACGACAAGCCTGTCCGCGTCGACTGTTTCCTCCATATGGTGCGTTATTAGCACAACCGTAATTCCCTGATTCTTATTAAGCTCGTGTATGGTCTTTATTACCTCAGCGCGCCCCATCGGGTCAAGCATGGCGGTAGGCTCGTCCAGAACTATGCACCTCGGGCGCATCGCGATAATGCCGGCGATGGCTATTCTTTGCTTCTGTCCGCCTGACAAAAGGTGCGGTGCGTGCGTTCGAAATTCGTACATACCGACGTGCTTCAAAGCGTCATCGACTCTTTTTCGGATTTCGTCGGGAGCTATACCCAGATTTTCCGGCCCGAAGGCAACATCCTCTTCAACCACATTTGAAACCATCTGGTTGTCGGGATTCTGAAAAACCATACCGACCTGACGGCGAATCTCTATTGTCAGGCTCTCGTCGGAGGTGTCCATCCCCGAAACATATACCTTCCCGCCCGCCGGAAGCAAAATCGCGTTCATATGCTTCGCCAGTGTCGATTTGCCCGAGCCGTTATGCCCGAGCACCGCGACAAAGCTGCCTTCCTGAATACTCAGGCTCAGGTTATCAAGCGCAACCTCGCTGCCCTCACCCGAGGAGTAATTATATGTTAAGTTTTCGGCTATAATAATGTCTTTCATTTGTTTGCCTTTCCCGCAGCGCGGCAAGAGTCATAGTGTTTACCTAGGGGGAATTGGATACCCCCTAGAAATTAATCATCTTTCCCAGCGGCAGGTAGAGCCGCAGGGCAGATTCAGTCCGCTAACCGTTACGGGTATTCCAAGCTCATGGCTCTCGCTGTGTCCTCCGAACCTCTTTGTAAACACCGTTTCACTGATATAGGTAAGAGCGGAGGGCGATATCCCCGTGGTGTAGGAATTGATTATCACAAAGCTGGGGTCATCACTTAAAACGCCCTCACAGAGCTTTATGAAGGGAAAAAGATTTTCTTCAAGCTTCCAAATCTCGCCCGAGGGTCCTCTTCCGTATGAGGGCGGGTCCATAATTATCGCGTCATAGCGCTTACCGCGCCTTATCTCACGCTCAACAAATTTCACGCAGTCGTCAATTATCCATCTAATAGGCTTGTCCGCAAGTCCCGAGGACTTTGCGTTTTCCTTGGCCCATGAAACCATGCCCTTTGCGGCGTCCACATGACAAACCACCGCTCCCGCGGCAGCCGCCGCAACCGTAGCCGCACCCGTGTATGCAAATAGATTGAGTACGCTTATCTCTCTACCCGCTCCGCGCACCTTTTTATCGATATAATCCCAGTTTGCGCTCTGTTCGGGGAAAAGACCCGTATGCTTAAAGTTCATCGGCTTTACGTTGAAGGTATAAGCTCCGTAGCGTATTTTCCAGCTCTCCGGAATTTTGTTCTTTTCCCAGCTTCCGCCGCCCGAGGACGAGCGAGTATACTTTGCCGAGTGTCTCCTCCAGCCCTCATGCTCCCTGGGCGTTTCCCATATAGCCTGTGGGTCGGGTCTAACCAATATTTCGCTGCCCCAGCGCTCGAGCTTCTCTCCTTTGGAGCAGTCGATAAGTTCAAAGTCAACCCATTTATCTGCAAGCCACATAATGTGCTCCTTTAATAGTGTTAGTTGGATATTATAACATTATTATGCAAAATCGTCAAATGCTATTTCCGGTCTATGGCCTATATTCCATAATTGTGATTGACTGCACAATGACTTAAAAAAATGTTGTGTACTTGACACAAAAAGAGATTTCCGAAATCGTTTATTCTTGTAAGTATGTCGGTAAACTGCTAACATTAGATTAACTAGAATCCGAATAATCTTGAAGTTCTATATCTTACAAGGTTTTGAAAACCAGAAGAAGATTATTATTTTTCGAAAAGAAGGAGAACTGAAATGACTGATAGAGTAAAACGAATGAAAGAAAGCCTGAGGGTCAATAAATATCCTCTGTGCATTAACAAGTTCCGCCTTGCGAACGAATCCCTTGACGCAACTGCCGGCCAGCCGATGCTTATCCGCCGCGCAAAGCTGCACGCCCACATTCTCGACAACATTAAAATCTTTATAGAGGACGACGATCCAATCGCAGGCGTCGGCGCAAGCAGACCCTTTGGTCTTGAAATGGATTACGAATACGGCGTCTGGACTCAGGACGAGGTTGAATCCCTGAAGAGCGAAATCTACACCATCGATCCCGATGATGAAAAGGAGCTTTACGAGCTCAACAAGAGATTCAGCAGCAACTCACTCAACAGCAATCTGGTTGACGCCCTTTCAAAATCCCTCGGTATGAACGAGCGCATGTGGCCGTTCATGAAGTCAAGCGTCATTCTGCCCCCCTGGAAGGACAAGAAGGGCGGCTCCGGCGGCGGCTTCGCAATGTCCGGCATGGGCCTTGGACCCGGCTTCTTCCTCGTTTGCATCGACTTTGAGAAGATTCTTCAGGAGGGCGCAAAGTCCATCATCGAAGAGGCCAAGCAGTGCCTTAAAGATCTCAGATACGAAACCGGCGACAGCATAGACAAGCAGCACTACTGGGAAGGCGTTATCATGGTCTTCGAGGCCTGGGTACGCTGGGCTAACCGCTACGCCGACCTCGCGGAGAAGATGGCCGCTACAGAAAAAAATGCAGACCGCAAGGCCGAGCTGCTTGATATGGCCAGAATTTGCCGCAAGGTTCCCTACGAGCCCGCCGGCAGCTTCAAAGAGGCTATGCAGTCCTTCTGGTTCACCTTCCTGCT
>CAYQMY010000072.1:0-6179 GCA_964418735.1 uncultured Oscillospiraceae bacterium
CTCCCCGGTAAGTCCCGCATAAACGCTCTCGGAATGTTTGTAGTACCGAAGGTGCTCGACATCACGATGCACAACGGCATTATGACCGAAACAGGCGAACGCATCGGACCCGAGACCGGCGAAATGAAGGATTTCAAGACCTTCGATGACTTCTACAAGGCGTTTAAAACTCAGCTTTACCACTTCCTCGGCATGTACAACGAGGAACACAATATATTAATCCGCGTTACCCGCTATGTAAACTGCGACGCTGTGCACTCGGCCTTTGCCTATGACGGCATCAAGAGCGGAAAGGATATCATGGAGCGCAAAATGCCCTATGAAAACGCCTCCCTCTTTAACCCCGTCGGCATCATCGGCGCGGTAAACTCCATTGCTGCGGTCAAAAAGGTCGTCTTTGAGGACAAAAAGTGCACGATGGAAGAGCTTTATAAGGCAATCGAGTCCAACTGGGCGGGCTATGAGGATCTGCAGAAGACCTGCATAGACGCTCCCAAGTTCGGCAACAACGACAATCTCGTTGACAATATCGCAGCAGACCTCTTCAAGTTCTGGGCAGACAGCGCAAACAGCTTCACTACCGTTTACGGCGTACCGCCGAGACCCACAGGAATCTCCATCACCGCTCACGCGCCCGGCGGTTCCTACACCTGCGCCACCCCAGACGGAAGAAAGGCCGGCGAGACTCTTCCCGACGGCGTTGTATCCCCGGCTCAGGGCACAGATACAAACGGCCCGACAGCCTCTCTTGCAAGTGCAATGAAGGTCAATCAGGACCCGTTCAACGCTATGCTGCTCAACATGAAGATACACCCGAGCGCACTTAAGACAGAAGACGACATGATGAAGCTCGCCGGTCTTACAAAGACCTATCTGCTAAACGGCGGCAAGCACATTCAGTTCAACGTCGTCGACAACAAGACACTTTTAAAGGCTCAGGAGAAGCCGCAGGATTACAGAGACCTCGTAGTCCGCGTCGCAGGCTACAGCACCTACTTCACCCTGCTGACAACTCCCGTTCAGAACGAGATCATCAAGAGAACCGAAAACGTACTTTAAAATCAGCTTCGCTTACAGAGAGCATGTAAGCTAAACAGGCTGCGGCAAAACTGCCGCAGCCTGTTTAGTCATATACCAAAATTCTCTTACCAGTTGATCTGTTGAATATTGACCGCGAGCCAGACCGCGAAGGCCGAGTTGACCATTGCGCCGGGGTAGAAGCTTCCGGTCTTTTTATAGAAGTAGGTCGTTACCTTTGTCATTACGGGGTAGAGAAGAATCATACCGAGCATTGTTCCGACCGCGCGGGACATTTCGCGTCCGTTAATCGGTGTCACATGAGTAATAAATATCTGCATGAATGTATAGCCGACAAACAGGATGGCAGGCAGGGCGTTGCAGATAAACGTCAGCACGTAGAACTGCCATGACTTGCCCTTTTCAAGGTTGAGCGAAAAGGTCTGGAAATAGCCGAACAGCGACAGCAGTATGCCATAGACGACGAAGTAGACGATAAATGTGCCTATGCGACTACTGTTAAACGTTGTGAAATAGCTCTGGAAAAGGCGGCAGTAGAGCCCTGGGAAGAGATACTCGCAGAGAAGCTCCGCAAAGTACACGATTCCGATAGTCACAAGACCAAACAGAACCGACTTCCCGATATAGCTCGGGGCGGCCTTCGCGTGGGTAAGCATTGCTTTTTTGTCCATGCTCTTGTCAATCAGCGCGCGGACAAATGTGAAGCCGAGAATTAGAAGCGTACACATGAAGAACCACCAGACAAAGCCGTTCGCGTTTGCGACTCTGAACATGTGGACCTTATTAAGTAGCGTCTGCCCGTAAATAACGGCCCATTTTATAATCCAAATCATCAGAGCGAGCGGAATGAGAAGGAATATCCAGAATGCCGCGTTCATCTTTCCTCTTCTCTCCGGAACCCTAACCTTTAGAGAGCCGAAGAACTTGCAGTCAAGCAGGTAGCTGCCGACCGGGAAAATCATCACCATCAGAGCAATCGCGGCTATAGCGGTGAAAATCTCCTGCCATATGTAGACAAGGCTTGAGCTCTTCATTTTTGTAACGTTTCCGCCGAGAGTATCGTCCAAGAAATCCACAATATTCGAAACGCTGGACGGAACGACATTGGACAGGCTGTGCATGGTGTTCGGGGCATAGAGTATGCGCTTTGCGCCCGTATTGGTCGTATAGTAGGTGTCCACCTTCACTGCTTTGCTGTCGACGCCTGCAAGCTGCGGGAAGGCGCCGAGGCTCATATTATTGGGGTCAAAGGTGCTCCAGCCGCGCCCTGTGCCCGCCTCATCGTTTTTGCCCCATATCACGGCTACGTTGGTGTTTTCAAGCTTAGCTGTCTGTGCTCCGCAGCCGATAAAAATGACCGATTTTTGCTTTGCATTGGCGGCATAATCCGAGATGATGGCCTTATACGCCTGACCACCGCCGTTAGAATGTCCGGTTGACGCAAGACGGTTGCTGTCAACAATTTTAAGCGTCGACAGATACTTCATGGCGTATAATGCGCCGCTGTCAGCTGCCGTGGAAAAGCCCGATGCGCCCGTAGCGTAGTAATCATAGCTGAATACGACGTAGCCTCGCCTCGCAAGCTCGATACTGTAGCTGGCGTAGAACATAGCGGGAGTATTGCCGCCTGGACATACCAGAACGCCCGCCGCCGGAATCTTGGCTGTCGCGTTCTCAGGGACATAGATTGTGCCTGCAAGCCTTGCGCCGTCGTCGGTAACAAGTGAAACCTTGTCTACGTTTACCGTAAAGCCGTTGGTCTGCGCCGTGCGAACGATAAGCACACTGCCGAAGAATACAATCACCGAGAGCACCAGTAAAAGGAAGCGTTTTGATACCTTTGTTTTCGTTGTAGTTACCATAAAAAAACTCCTTTCAATGCAGATAATATGTTGCAGAGCTATGATTAGAATGATTGTCGGGAGCTGAAATCAATTAAGTTGAGTTCCTTTCAAGACAGTCAATCGCAGGCATCTGTCGCATATTATCTCTTAGAAAACTATATACCCTGTATTCAACTATGTCAATATGCAAATACGATTTAGCATACCATAATACTGTCGATTTAGACATTATCGGACAATAAAAAATCCCTTAATAACGCAGCGCGTTATTAAGGGTTTTTTAATTAATAAGCTGTTTTGTATTATCAATAAACGTGCATTATGTAATATACTGGGACGCTGTCCTCTCCGCCATCGGCTATAGAGCAGCGCACGTAATAGGTCTGCGGTGTCTCCACAAAAAAGCTGAGCTTCATAGCGCCGGAGCTTCCAAGCTGCTCGCTCTGGCTTGCCCTTGCAATAGTATTGCCTTCCTCATCCGTGAGCTCGCAGTTAAGCTTCCCGGCTCCCGCGCCCTGCGGGAAAATGACGATGTTTATATCGCCCTGCTCCGCAACAGGGTACTTGAAGCAGTCAACGTCCTCGGCTTTTAGGAGCTTTGCGGTAGTCGTGCTTCCGATATAGAGCATCTGAGCATCTTCAATCGTATCGTTCGGCTCAATTTCATCGAAAATCATCGTAAATATGCCATGTCCATTGAAGTAGGTTTCAGAGTAAAAGCGCGAAACCGTAATCGGAGAGGAGGTGCTCACCTTATGTAATTCATCAATATTTATCGAGAAATTGATGTTCTGACCGCTTGCGACTGTAAGGCTGTTCACGCCGACGACCTCACCGTAAATATTGAGGAGCGGCCCGCCGCTGTTGCCTGTCGATATCGGCGCTGTAATCTGTATGCACTCAATACCCAGCACTTTTCTTGAGTCGGTGGACACCATTCCGTCGGAGAAGGTTCCTGTCATTCCCCTTGAGCTGCCAAGCGTATAAACCTTCTCGCCTGTCACAACGCCTCGGGAGGAAAGGTTAAGATAGGGATTTCCCGTTTTTGCAACCTTTACTATCGCAAGATCCCTGGAAATGTCGTAGCCGAGTATCTCCGTTACCTCGCATACAGTTCCGTCGTTAAGCTTTGCCTCAGCCCTGTAGGCTCCGGCGAGAACATGAAAGTTCGTTATCAGCGTGCCGTTCGAGTCGATAAAGAAGCCCGAGCCCAGCGATTTTGAGGTAGCCTCTTCAGTATATGTGCTAATCTCTACCGTGGCTTGTGAGGCCATCTTATAAAGCTCAATGGGGGAAAAAGCCGTTTCGCTCCACTGCGCCGTTACCGTCATGTCTGAATACACGGCAGAAAACTCCGCGCTCCAGCCCTTGAACGTATAGCCCGTCCTGTTAATTGAGGGCGCGGTCGCAAAGCTGCCGTCCGCAACCTGCTGAGTCAAGGAGCCGGTTGAAAGCGTTCCGCCGTTAAGGTCAAAGGTGACTGTGTGTATTTGGGTCCATTTCGCCTTAACCTTTGCATCCGCTGTAAGGTTAGTGTACGAGCCTTCCCAGCCCTTAAACACGTAGCCCTCGCGGCTGACCTCGGGTGCCTTGGCCGATTCGCCCGCTTTTACGGACTGAACAAGCTCCGCTCCCGACGCTGTTCCGCCGTTCGTATCGAAGGTCACAATATATGTACCAAACCATTTTGCGTTAACGGTCAGGTTTCCTTTTACCGAGCTGAAATCCGTATCCCAGCCGGCAAATTCGTAGCCTTCCCTGACTATCTCGGGGGCTTCAGCAGAATCTCCCTCGCCGACGGTCTGCTCGGTTTTTCCGTTTTTAACGGTTCCGCCCGTAGTATTGAAGGTTACGGTATAGGCCTTTTTCCATATGGCGCTGACGGTTTTGTCGGACTGAGAAGGTGTCAGCGTGTCGTTCCAGTCACAGAAAATATATCCGCTTCTTTCAAGCTCGGGAGCCGTTGCGCTCTGCCCCTTTTGAACGGTTTGCTTGAGCTCCCCGCCGCCCGTTCTCTTTCCGCCCTCGGTATTGAAGGTAATTGTATACTTATCTCCGCAGCCTGCCAAAATGAACGTCAGCACGAGCATTATAGCCACAATAATTGCAGGGTATTTCTTCCTCATAATTTTCAAGTTCTCCCATTCTATTTAGAAACAGTAATAGACTGATTTTATTTCAGAAGTTTATTTTATTATACATACCGCCGAAAATCAACTATTTAGGGATTATTTAACATAATATTTAAATATCTACGCCCTTTTTATCGCCCAAAGTACATAATTCCGCTTCCGTCGGCAAAGATAAGGCTATTGAAAATCTATGGGTTGGAGGGAAAATTATGAGCGCACAGGATATTATGAAAAACAGAATGACCTTCTCCTTTGAGGTTTTTCCGCCGAAAACGGATCAGCCCTTGGAGCCGCTTTTTGAAACGCTGGAGCATCTATATAAGTTTAATCCCGACTTTGTAACCTGCACCTACGGTGCCGGAGGCACAAATGTCGGGCGAAACCTTGAAATCTGCAAGGCCATACACGATTCTGGCAAAACCATTTCATTGACGCATTTCACCTGCATCGGCAACACTAGGGACAGTATTTCCGAGCAGCTTCAGACCTATCTGGATAACGGAATCGACCACATCCTCGCGATGCGAGGCGATCTGCCAGCGGGCTGGGAGGGCACGCGAGGAGACTTCAAGTACGCAAACGAGCTTGTCTCTTATATAAAGGAGAAGTTGCCGAAGTTTTCTATTGCTGTTGCAGGATATCCAGAAAAGCATATTGAAGCAAGAAGCTACACAGAGGACATAGCCCATCTTCGGGTCAAATGCGATTCGGGCGCAAGCTTTATAATGACACAGCTCTGTCATGACGCAGACAAGTATTCCCGCTGGGTTGAACAGATACGCAGGGCGAATATAAGCATACCTATAGTTGTCGGTATCATGCCCGCTTTCAGCAAGGACGCGACTATACGCATGGCGGTTTCAAACGGCAGCTCTATCCCCGGAGATCTCGCCGAGGTCATAGGCCGCTGGGGAAATAGTCCAGAGGATTTCAAAAAGGCAGGAACCGAGTTTACGATAAACCAGATTCACCGCTTTGTTTCAGCCGGTATCGACGGCCTTCACATTTACGCGCTGAACAAGTGGAAGGACGTAACCGAGTTACTCAATTACTCCGGTATCAGAACCAGCGAATAATAGAACTTACGCCCGCGGGTAAAAAAGCTCGTGGGCGCTTTGTTTGCTATTACTTTATGTTGCGTAACAACACAACATTATATATAATA
>CAYQMY010000072.1:6279-9505 GCA_964418735.1 uncultured Oscillospiraceae bacterium
GGCGCTGATACTATTCGGAGGAGCTTCTTTACTGCTTTTTCAAAATCTTGCTTCTCGCGCAGTTTTTAACCGTACTATAAAAAAACAACTCTGACTTTAGGAGATTTCTATATGGCAGCCAAAAAGAAAAAAACACCCGCTAGATTCTTTAAACGCATGATAATAGACTTTAAGCGCGCTCCATTCCTCTTCATTACATACTTTGTTCTGCGTATGCTCGTCGTTGTAATAATGGTAACGCAGTTTCTAAGCGGAGCCTATGACTCGGTATTCATGTGCATACTTACGCTGATTTTGTTTTTGCTGCCCTCCTTCTTCGAAAAAAGGCTTAAAATTGACGTTCCGAATACGCTTGAGGTTATTATTCTGCTATTCATCTTTTCTGCGCAGATTCTCGGGGAGATACGGGAGTACTATCTGATTTTCCCTTATTGGGACGACATGCTCCATACCATAAACGGCTTCCTGTGCGCCGCTATTGGAATCGCGCTGATAGATATTCTCAACCGAAGCGACAGGTTCTCTTTTAAGCTCTCGCCTTTCTTTGTCGCCCTTGTCGCCTTCTGTTTTTCGATGACCGTAGGCGTAATTTGGGAGTTTTTTGAATTCGCTATGGATAGCTTTTTTCACCTGGATATGCAAAAAGATAGTATTATACCCATGATAAAATCTGTTTTGCTCAACAAGGATATGAAAAACGTTCCTGTAGTTATTAATATCGAAAGCGTGGTTATAAACGGAGAGGTCTGGAAGGGTTATATAGATATAGGTTTGATAGACACCATGCATGACCTGCTTGTCAATTTTATCGGCGCTATAGTATTTTCAGTAATAGGTTACTTTTACATTAAAAACCGGGGCCATGGCAAAATTGCAAAGCGCTTTATACCTACTCGTATTAAGGAAGAAGCTCAGGAAGCGAAAAAGTAGCCAGACCCCTTATATCGTTTCTTCCTTCAAATTTCTGGTATTTATTAACATTTGCACATTGTTATCCACATTTTACCTTTTTCTTCCTGTCGAAGCTACTGTTTCGCTGTCGAAATAATAAATGCGGCTGCCCAAAAAACAACTTTTGGGGCAGCCGCTGTAATTTTACCCTGTTTATTGAATAATATAGCAGAAACAAGTAATCATTGATTTGATTGCGTTGGATGGATGAGAGAGAAAAATTTCTGTCAGTTCGTCAAAAAAACGCAGGCAATACTTTGTGTATTAACGAGGCTTTTTTGGCGAAATGGCGGGAATTTATCCTCTCAGACGCCAATAGCCGATTAAATCAAGGATTACAAAATATTATGCTCAAAAACGCTCTTGCCCCTGCAGTCTATCCCCACGGTAAGCGGAAGGTTTTCTATTGTCATCCTTTTTATCGACTCGCAGCCGAGCTCTGGGAAGGCTATTACCTCCGCAGTCTTTATGTGCCTTGCGATAAGAGCGCCCGCACCGCCGACAGCGCAAAGGTACACTGCACGGTTTCTCACGATTGCCGATATAACAGCTTCGCTTCGCTCTCCCTTGCCGATCATGCCGAGAAGACCCAAATCCAGCAAACGGGGTGTAAATTTGTCCATACGGCTTGAGGTTGTAGGTCCGCAGGAGCCGACCGCCATCCCCTCCCTCGCGGGTGTCGGGCCAGCGTAGTAGATTATTGCACCGCGTATATCAAAGGGAAGCTGCTGGCCGCTGTCTAAAAGCTCAAAAATCCTTTTGTGCGCCGCGTCCCTTGCCGTGTATATAGTCCCGGACAGTATCACCCTGTCGCCGGCTGAAAGGGAATCTATCTCACCGGACAGCGAGCCTGTATCTATAGTAAGTACTTTCTGCGCCAACGCGCACACCTCCAAATGGTCAATTCGGGCTTTGTTATCCCTTCTTGTTCTCCTCGATTAGCCCATCAAGCTCGTCAAAGCCCTTCGCGGTCTTTTCGAGTACAAGGTTTACAAGCTCTATCCTCTCGCCCATACGATTCATTTCACCGCAGAGGTGCGCGGCGGTAACAGCCGTGCCGGAGCGTATCTGCTCATATTCATTTTTCAGCGAGGCAACAACCGCGCTGACCTTGTCCATCATTTTATTGTACTGCGCTCTGCCTTCGGCCTCAATTTCCTCGGCCCTTTTGCATGCCTCTATCTCCATTGTCGAGAGTCTGCCCTTTATCTGCTCATAGGAGGAGACAGTCTTTGAGTTCTCGTCCAGCTTAGCCTGCAGCTCTGCTACTGTGACCTTCAGTGCCTCCGCGTCCTCAAGCTCCGCTTTAAGCTTCTCAATTTGGGTACTGAGCTCTTCCTTCTCGCTGGCAAGGGCATCGTTTTGGGCTGAAAGCTCCTCAAGTCTTGCCTTGAGCGTCTCGTTTTCCGCTTTAAGAGCGTCGCGCTGCGCCTTAAGGTCATTTGATTCCTTAGCCATGTTGCTGATATATTCAACCACGTCCTTCCGGTTGAAGCCTCCGAAAGCACTGCCCCTGAAATTTCCCTCGCTCATGACTTTTCCGCCTTTCCCAGACCCGAATTTGCAATTTATTTTTTTATTTATTCTATCATAATTAAAAATTATGATAGAATTTGCCATGTGCCGTCTCCCGACGGCACGGCTTTAAATCTAAGCGATTGGGCACAACGTGCCCGGCGCGATAGAATAACCGCTACTGCGGTTATTCTACCACACGGAGGTTTATATGGCAATAAAATCTATAAAACCTTGTTTCAAAACGCCATATAAAAATATTTTTGTATTTTGTGTTTAGTTTTGTTCAGTTATGTAATATTCAGTTTAGCTGAATAAAGCATAACTGATTTTATACACAAAAAACCTTGAAATAAGCGAAGTTGTACACATTCTCCACAGAGTTATCCACATCGGTTATGTAAACTTTAAGTAAAGTATTATACATCGTTGATTTACATAACCACAAAAAAGCTAAAAAAGAAGGCACTTGACAATTGGATTTTTTATATTATAATAGCGCAAGAGTAAGCTCTTGTTCCTGAACAAATATGTTTGGAACAGGGGCGTTTTTCATTTCCCGTTTTATATTCTCTAGACGAAATGCAGGGAGCCGACGAGGAACAGACGATTCTCTTCGGACTTGCGAAAGCTGCAAAAAATGCAGCGGCTGCACGCCGCTGCATTTCAGACTGCAAAAAACTTCCTCACAGGGAAATAGAAATTTATTTTTCCGGGAATTTACTTCTCGGAAAAATTCCTCAGCCCGCGCAAATCGTGC
>CAYQMY010000073.1:0-9493 GCA_964418735.1 uncultured Oscillospiraceae bacterium
GGCTGTCATAGGGCCGGTTGGTGTAACACTGTAGCTTCCGTCCTCATTCTTGGGAAGCTTTGCGCCCCACTCGACAAGCTTATCCAGCATGGCATTGTTCATGGAGACATATTTGACCATAAGCTCCTGATCGCCCAGGTAGCAGCCGACGGAATGTGCGTGGTACTCGGCAAAGATTTCCGGTTTAATTCGGTTTAAATCAAAATATTGAAGCACTCCGCCGCCTTTATTGGCTTTGCCGGAATATCCCGAGGTCTGCTTTTCAACAATCAATACATTTAAGTCCGGCGAGCGCTCCTTTATTGAAACCGCTGCGGTGAGTCCCGCTATACCGCCGCCGATAATCAAAACGTCTGCGCTAAGGTCTTTACGCCCATATTTAGTGTCCATTATTACCTCTTCCTCCTTAGCGATAACAGTCGAAGGTCTGCAATAGCTTTTCGCTTTCAAAGTCGGGAACGACCTCGATACAGCCTCTTTTGCAGATAGCCTCGCACCAGAAGCAATGCTCACAGTCCTCAGCGTACTTAAAAACCGGCCTTTTGCTTTCACTGTCCCATCTAATAACATCTACGAAGCAGGCTTTGTAGCAAAGCTGGCATCCGACGCATTTTTCGGGGTTAAAATTAATTTTATGTTTTGTATCAATCACCTTGCCATCACCTTCCTAAAAGTTATCCCGCTCTTCGGGGAAAATTCTGGGCAGCAGCGCCGCTAGGTTTGTGAATTCCTTGATATTGTGAAGATTAAGCGCTCTTAATGGCATTTCGGGGAAACGCTGTCCGTCAGGAAGTCCCTTTATAAGCTTTCCGTTTCTGTAGTAATAGCCCATCCAAAAACGAGTGCGAAGCTCAACGCCACCCTCAATTTCTCTTACGAAATGACACATGACGGTTCCCGGAGAGCCGAACGGAGAGTAAGGATCGCCGTTTCCGTTTGCACAGACTATGGTAGAGCAGGCGCTGGTGCCGATTTTCGAAACGTCAAAGCCCATATTGCCCGGGTTTTTGAAGTTGATATAAATTTTCTGAGGACCCATGCCTGTGTTTTCATAGACGACATGCGTGGTATCCCAGTATTTCTCTTTGTAAGTCAGGAGTGGGTCTCTTCCTTTTTCCTTCTGCATTGATTCTGCGCTCCAATGGTCCTCGTTATCCCAAATGGAATAGCGAAGGTTGTCGAGACCGTGCCAGGCAAACCACCAGTCGAACATCTCGCCGGTAACTCCCGGCATTTTGATAAGGTTAGATATATATCCTGTGCCGTCAGGCATAACACAGTAACCGATTTCCTCCTCAAAGTAGCCCGGATCGAAAAGCCTGTTCTGCTCCTGAATCGGCAAAGCTTTTTTCGGATCTATCGGTCCCGCCAGCACTTTCCTGTAATGCTCTTCAGGTGCTTGCGCCATATCTTCCAAGAAATATTTATAGTATGATTTCTTCTTGTCCTCTTCGGTAACAGGCACTTTCGGTTGTGGATTCACAAAATCACCCATCCTTTCATAAAAAATTAACTCCTATCTAACACTGAATTGATAGGAGTTTTTACTATATAAATATTAACTTTTTAATACAGTTTTGTAAAATTCGATTATTCTATGAGCTCATAAGCAGAATTGAAAAGCTCTATACATGGATTTTCGTTAAGAGGATTCCGGACAACCACAAAGACAAGCGGTTTAAGATCGCTGAGATGTAGGGGTGTAATACGGCTTTTATATGCGGAGACATTGTTTGAGCTGCAAATAGCGACCCCTTTGCCCGCCTCCAGATACAAAATTTGAGAATTTATATCCGGAGCTTCAATCACCTTCGGCACAAAACCGGCTTTTTCACACTCTATTTTTAAAAGCTCGTTTATAGCCGGATTTTCCTTTGATGATATTCCGACAAAAGTTTCGTTCCTGAAATCGGCCAGTGATAAATTTTCTTTCTTTGCCATAGGATGCTTTATATTCACGAACAGAACTGTATCCAGGCTGAAGAGTTCTCTGTATATAAGCCACTTTTTATCTTCAACATCAATTTTTAAGGCAAAGCCAATGTCGATGGTATTGTTAAACAGGCCTCTAAACAAATCATTGTTGCTGCCTCTCTGCAGTGACAGCTCAATATTCGGAAATTTTTCCTGAAATTGATCAAACAATGTAAGAATGCGGTCATCTATTCTGTTACCGCCGAACAGTCCTACCCGAAGCGTACCGGCCTTTCCCTTGTGAATATTTCTGGCATTTTCAAGGATGCTTTCATATTGCTCCCATAGGTTCTTCATGCCTTCGTACATCTCTTTGCCGGCAGGCGTCAGATATGTATCTTTTCGTTTATTGTTTCGTGTAAACAGCTCAATTTCCCACTCCTGCTCAAGCGCCAGAATATTGTGGCTGAAAGCCGGCTGGGATATATAAAGCTCACTCGCGCCCTGCGTAAAATTAAGACAGCGTGCGGCAGTAAAGAAACACTGAAGCTGCATCGAGTTCATATTCTCACCTGAAAATCGAAAGATTTCCGCTTATCCTTTCTAAAAACATACCAAACTGCCCATTCGTGATTATTTACACTTTTCAAACTAAAATAAGTTAGTTTTTTATACACTATAGCACTTTTATTATGACGAGTCAAACGTTTACAGTTTTTATTGTTAAATATAAAGGCAGAAAGAATTGAAAATCAATTGACATCTTGCTGATTTTATATTATAACTGGTATTACCAGTTATAATATAAAATCATATTAATTACAAGGAGTATTTATGAACGATTTATTGAAAGGAATAAAGGTCGTTGAGCTCGCGACTTTCGTTGCGGCCCCGACCGCAGGGCGTTTCCTTGCCGACCTCGGCGCAGAAGTAATTAAGGTTGAGACACCCGCCGGCGATACCTTCCGCAATACCGCCATAAATGAAGGCCGCCCCGCAGGCGACGACGAAAACACAACCTTCGACCTTGAAAACAGCAACAAAAAAAGTATCGCGCTCAATCTCAAATCTCCCTCCGGTAAGGACATACTTATGCGTCTTATCGAAAAAGCCGATGTGTTTATTACCAACTGGCGAAGCGATGCCTTAGTGCGCGCAAACCTTGACTATGAAACGCTGAAGCAGAAGTTTCCGGCGCTTGTGTTCGCCTATGTCACGGGCTACGGAGAGAAGGGCCCCGATAAGGACCTTCCGGGCTTTGATTTCACCGCCTATTTCGCGCGAGGCGGCGTTCTCGGAACACTCTATGAAGAGGGCACCGTGCCTATGAACACAATTGCAGGCTTCGGCGACCATCAGGTCGGTATGTACCTCGCCGCCGGAATCATGGCCGGCTTATACCGCGCCAAAACCACAGGCAAGGGTGAAAAGGTCTCTGTAAGCCTGCTTCACGCCGCAATCTTTGCTACGGGCATTATGCTTCAGGCCTCGCAGTACGGTCATTCCTCGACTCAGTACCCCGTTTCCCGAAAAAATGCTCCTAACCCGCTCCAGATAGCGCACAAGACGAAGGACGGCCGCTTTGTCCAGATTGCGATGCCCATGTATGACGCTTTTTACGAGCGTTTTATGAAAGCAGCAGGCCGCGACGACCTGGCTGTCGATCCAAAATACTGCACGCAGGCAGCGGTTTTGAACCATCTGCCGGAATTTTACGATATCATGGTCGAGCTGTTCGCATCCAAGGACCTCGCGGATTGGAAGAAGATTCTCACCGAGGCCGATGTGCCTTTCGCTGTAGCTCAGCTCTGGAGCGAGGTGCTGACGGATGAGCAGGCCTGGGCTTCCGACTGCCTGTACGCGATGAAGTACCCGACTGGCAACACCCGCACCTTGGTGCGCCAGCCCGTTTTGTTCACAGAGACAGGTCTGCCCGACTATAACAAATCGCCCTATGTCGGTGAGCAGACACTTGAAATACTCAAATCACTTAATTATTCCGACACGGAGATTGACACAATGCTGGCCGCCAAAGACGCCGTCGCCAAATAGAGCGTATGAAGATGAACTGTAAATATGCAATGGGAATAGACATCGGGTCCACAACCTCTAAGTGCGTGCTTCTCGACGAAGGCGGTCAGATCGCCGCCTACTCTCTGGTTAAATCCGGAACGGGAACCAAGGGTCCCGCAAAGGCCGTTGAGGCTGCATTCTCTGAGCTTAATATTACAGCCGAGGACCTCGTGGCAACCGTATCGACCGGCTACGGAAGAAATTCCTTTCCCGGCACGGATAAGGTCGTCAGCGAGCTTTCGTGCCACGCAAAGGGCGCAAGCCACCTTTTCCCCGACGCTAAAACCGTCATCGATATCGGCGGTCAGGACGCAAAGGTCATACGCATCAGCAACGGACTTCTGTCTCAGTTTCTGATGAACGACAAATGCGCGGCAGGCACGGGGCGTTTTCTTGAGGTCATGAGCCATGTGCTGCAAATTGACATTTCCGAGATGTCCGCAGCCGGCGCAAGGGCAGAAAAGCCTTTGGAAATCAGCTCAACCTGTACTGTTTTTGCAGAGTCCGAGGTCATTTCACATTTGTCGCAGTCAGCAAGCATAGACAATATAGTAGCAGGAATACATAAATCCGTGGCAACTCGCACAGCCGGACTCGTTAAGAGGCTCGGCATAGTGCCGGAGGTCGTTATGACAGGCGGAGTAGCTCAAAACGATAATATCCGTTACTATCTCAGTAAAGAACTTGGAGTCGAGATAAAAACCTCGCCTCTTGCTCAGTACGCCGGCGCACTTGGCGCCGCGCTTTTTGCGCTGGAACTAAAAAATAAAAAGGAGTGATTCATTATGGAAGAACGCAAACCTGCAAAGATATTGCTGCGCGAAATTGCCGACGCCGCTTATCAACGAGCCTGGGACGCGAAAAATTCCGGTCAGAAGATCGGCTGGTGCGCCTCCAACTTCCCTGTCGAAATTCCCGCGGCGCTTGATATCGCGGTTGTCTACCCCGAAAATCAGGCGGCTGCTATCGCCGCTAAGGGCGGCGGACAGCGCATGTGCGAGCACGCAGAGGGCATGGGCTATTCAAATGACCTGTGCGCCTACTCCAGAATAAACATGGCCTTCGCAGACGTAAAAACCTGCGAGGAAATGAATATGCCGATGCCGGACTTTGTGCTTTGCTGCAACAACATCTGCAACTGTATGATAAAATGGTATGAGGCTCTCGCTAAAACTCTTAACATCCCCATGATTCTTGTAGACATCCCCTACAACACTGATTATGAGGTTTCCGAGGATCGTATCCGCTACATTCGCAAGCAGTTTGACGCAGCTATCGAGCAGCTGTGCTTAATCACCGGCAAAACCTTTGACCCGAAGAAGCTTGAGGAAGCAATGCAAATTTCAAACCGCACCTCACGCGCATGGCTCAAGGCGACGGAGTTTTGCAAATACACTCCCTCCCCGCTCAACGGCTACGACCTGTTTAACCACATGGCTGTCGCAGTCTGTGCCAGAGCTTCAGTCGAAGCGGCAGAGGCCTTTGAAGTGCTTGCTGAAGAATACGCGCAGGCGGTAAAAGACGGCACCTCGACATATAAGGGCGAGCAGAAGTACCGCATAATGTTTGAAGGCATTGCCTGCTGGCCGCACCTTCGCCATACATACACCGCACTTAAGGATAAGGGCATGAATGTCGTCGCCACTGTCTATGCCGACGCCTTCGGCTTTATATTTGAAAACCATGACGAGATGATGGCCGCCTATACGAACGTGCCAAACTGCATGACCGTAGATCGCGCCGCGGACATGAGAATAAAAATCGCCAAGCGCACACACATTGATGGCGCTGTAATCCATGTCAATCGCTCCTGTAAGCTCTGGAGTGGCATTATGCCCGAAATCGAGCGCCGTCTGCGCGCCGAGGTCGGTGTGCCGACCGTTACGTTCGACGGCGACCAGGCCGACCCGCGCAACTTCACTCCCGCTCAGTATGACACGAGAATCGAAGCATTTTACGAGGTCATGGCAAAGAACAAACAGGAGGGCGTAAGGGAATGAGCGAAATAAAAACAATTCTTTCAGAGCTTGACAGCATTGCGAAAAGCCCCCGCAAGCAGCTTGATAAAATTATTGACGGCGGCAAAAATGTTATCGGCTGCGTACCGGTCTACTGCCCCGAGGAGCTTGTTTACGCCGCCGGAATGATTCCCTTCGGAATCTGGGGAGCTGACGGCAAGGAGCTTTCAAAGGCAAAGCTGTACTTTCCGGCTTTTATCTGCTCAGTCGTGCAGTCTGCACTTGAATTAGGACTTGAGGGCGCCTTCGACCGTATGAAGGGCGTAATGATACCCGTTCTCTGCGATTCCCTAAAATGCATGGGTCAGAACTTCAAGGCAGGCGTACCGCAGGTCGAGTTTTTGCCCGTTATTCATCCTCAGAACCGCAAAATCGAAGCGGGCCAGGAGTTTTTGCAATCGCAGTATCAGAAGCTACGCAAAAGACTTGGCGAAATCGGCACTCCGATCAGCGACGATATGCTCTCAGAGGCGATTTCCGTTTATAATAATCACCGCCGCGTAATGCGCGAATTTGTCCTGACTGCGGCGAAGTATCCTGATCTTATCTCCGCGTCCGCCCGCAGCGCCGTTATCAAAAGCGGCTTTTTCATGGACAAGGCGGAGCACACAAAGCTTGTTGAGAAGCTAAACGCCCTTTGTCAAGCGGAACCTGTGAAACCCTGGAGCGGCAAAAAAGTTGTCACAACAGGCATACTTGCCGACAGCTCTTCCCTGCTGTCCATCTTAGAAAAGAACAACCTCGCCGTTGTCGGTGACGATGTTGCAGCCGAATCCCGTCAGTTCCGTACAGATGTGCCTGTTACGAAGAACCCTGTTGAGGGTCTGGCTCTCCAGTTTGCGCAAATGGAAGGCTGCTCCGTTTTGTATGACCCCGAAAAGAAGAGGGCCGACATGATAGTGAAGCTTGCAAAGGAGCAGGGCGCAGACGGTGTTATCGTGCTTATGACAAAGTTCTGCGACCCCGAGGAATTTGACTATCCATTCCTTAAAAAGGCCTTTGACGATGCCGGAATTCCTTCCATAATCGTTGAGATTGACCGCCAGATGGTAAACTATTCTCAGGCGGCAACCGCAATTGAAGCCTTCGGCGAGATGCTGTAAAAAAATACAAGGGGCTGCCCTCGGCAGCCCTTTAGAAAATCAAAAAACCCCTCTCAGGATAATTTGTTTTTATTTTTCCGGGAATTTACTTCTCGGAAAAATACCACAGCCCGCGCAAATCGTGCGCGACCGGGGGTATCGCGGCGTATGCCGCGTATCTAGGGGGCATTGGATGCCCCCTAGAAGGGATGCTTAAAATCCGTTTCGAAGCCGAGCATGTGCTCTTGGGTAGCGTTACGCGCTGCCTCAGCGTCGCATTTTTGTATCGCTTCAAAGATTTTCCGGTGCACTCTCAGCACGTTTTCGCGCTGCCAGTTCCCCTGCTTTTCCTCCACATCGGCAAAGTTGGTGCTGAGCATACTCATTACCGAGGCGCTTATTACCGCTGTGACTATCTTTGCAAAGCTGTTTTTGCCCGCGTCGGCAATCAGCTTGTGAAATTCAATATCACAGAGGATAAATTCTTCCGGGTCATCGAGAACCTTCGACATTTTCTCAATGTTTGCATTTATAGCTTCAAGGTCTTCATCTGTCCGTCTTTCGGCGGCCCAGCCCGCAAAGGTAACGTCATTCAGGCGGCGATATTCAAGCAGCTCTTCCTTTGTAATATGGCTAAGTGCAAGCATATTGGCAAGAGGCTCTTCAACGCTGCTCGTACTGAGCGTCTGTACCACAGCTCCGCCGCTGCCCGGTATGCTTTTAATAAAGCCGGCGTTTTCGAGCATACGCAGGGCCTCTCTTATAGGTGGTCTGCTACGCCCCAGCATGTACATCATATCCCGTTCGGAGGGCAGTCTCTCGCCGGGTTTAAGCTTGCCGCTGATAATAAGGTCTCGTATTTGTGCGAATATTGCCTCGCTTGCCCTTTTGGCCTCTACCGGCCTTAAATATTCTGCGGCAGGACCCGCTTTTTCATTTTTAGTCATATTAAGCGACCATTTCTCCGGCGACATAAAAATTAATGAATAACAACCTATCCCCTGTCGCCGGAGAAATGATAAGTCGCTTATTTATTTAAAGCAACCGCGTAGAGGGATAGGTTGAATTTATTCAACCATCCCCTTCACTGGTGTTACCACTTTTCAGCTTTGATAGTAGCATAATTTCATTTTTAAGGCAATAGCTTTCTTGAGACAAGAGCAGACTCAATACGTATAGATTCAAAAGGAGGAAAAAACATGAAAGTTGCAGTCCTGATTAATAAAGCAAACTGCGAGAGATATACGGCTCCCGGTGCAGTTCCGGCCGACTTCGAGCTGGTTCATCTGGGAAACGGCGCCCCGGACGAGGAAAAAATTATTGCGACAAACGCCGACGCGATATTTGTAGATTCAATGCTGCCGATTTCCGCGAGGGTAATTAATGAAATGAAAAACCTGAAGCTGATTCAGGCTCAAGGTGTCGGCTTCAATTTTATTGATACTGAGGCGGCAAAAAAGGCGGGAGTCTACGTATCAAACTGCGCGGGAGGCAACGCCACGGCAGTAGCAGAACAGGTTATTCTTCTGATGCTCGCCGTGCTCAGAAATCTGGTTGAGAATCACAACATGGTTTTTGCCGCAAAGCAGATAGAGGCAAAAAATCGCTGCTTTGAAAACGGAATAAGAGACCTTGGTGATTGTCATGTAGGTATCGTAGGATTCGGAGCGATAGGCCGCGAGGCCGCAAAGAGGCTTGAATCCTTTGGCTGCCGCATCAGCTATTATGATTTGTTCGAGGCAAAGGGCGTTAGCTATCCCCGTCTTTCTCTGGACGAGATATACGCTCAGTGTGACATTATTTCGCTTCATGTTCCTGTTACACCCGAGACCACGAATATGATAAATGACGAAACAATCAACAAAATGAAGAAGGACGCAATCATAATCAACACCGCCCGCGGCGAGATTATCGATCAGGAGGCTCTGTGCCGTGCTCTTATCGACGGCAGACTAGGCGGAGCGGGCCTTGACACCCTGTCTCCCGAGCCGGTACAGGCCGACAATCCAATTCTTAACCTTCCGGAAGGTGCTCGAAATAAGGTTGTGCTCTCCCCGCATATCGCAGGAATTACGACAGGCAGCTTCTTTAGGTTCTTTGACACTGCCTGGGGCAATATCAGAAAGGTCGCCGCAGGCGAGCGCCCGAAGAATATAGTCAACGGTTTATAAAACATTCTAACCGCTATATCTCGATTAACTCGATTTATAGCGGTTTTCCTTTTGTACATTTTTCTGAGAATACAGTTATGAAAAAATTCTAAAAAAATTTACTTACTCTGCAACTTTTTTTATATCTGGAAAGTATTATGAACAGCAGGATAATTTTGGACAAAGCAGAAAATATAGTTGCATTATATAATAAAGTATGTATAAAATATAGTATATGCTTTATTAAGAAGAAAAG
>CAYQMY010000074.1:0-9468 GCA_964418735.1 uncultured Oscillospiraceae bacterium
GCGGTGAGGATAACCGTATCTGCGGGGAGCTTCTCGGCAAACTCGGTATAGTACTCTCTGGACTTCATGCGGCCGTCGCAGCCTGCCATGACGAAGAACTTCTTGATAGCGCCGGACTTCACGGCGTCTACCACCTTGTCGGCGAGAGCCATAACCTGATTGTGTGCAAAGCCACCGACTATTGTTCCGGTCTCGATTTCTTCAGGGGCGGGCAGGGTTTTAGCGAGAGCTATGATCTCGGAAAAGTCCTTTTTGCCGTTTTTGTCCGCTGTGATATGCTTGCAGCCGGCAAAGCCACTTGAGCCTGTTGTAAATATTCTGCTTTTGACTTCCTCGCTTCTGGGCGGAACGATGCAGTTTGTGGTAAAGAGTATCGGGCCATGGAAGGACTCGAACTCACCTACCTGCTTCCACCAGGCGTTGCCGTAGTTGCCGGCGAAGTTGTCATACTTTTTAAACGCGGGGTAATAGTGAGCGGGCAGCATTTCGCTGTGTGTATATACGTCAACTCCCGTGCCCTTTGTCTGCTCAAGCAGCTGCTCAAGATCGGTGAGGTCGTGTCCGGAAATGAGTATCGCCGGATTCTTTCGTACGCCTATGTTGACCTCGGTAATTTCGGGATTGCCGTACTTTGAGGTGTTCGCCTCATCGAGCAGAGCCATGACCTTCACGCCGTACTCGCCTGTCTTAAGAGTCAGTGCGACGAGGGCATCCGCCGTGAGAGTGTCGTCAAGAGTCGCCGCGAGAGCCTCATAGATAAAGGCGCTTATCTCTGGGTTCTCCTTGCCGAGATTCTTTGCGTGCTCCGCGTAGGCCGCCATGCCCTTCAAGCCATAGATAATCATTTCGCGCAGAGAGCGTACATCCTCGTTTTCTGTTGAAAGCACACCGATGCTTGTAGCCTTGTCGAGCATACCAGCCCTTGTGACAGCATTATATGTAGCGGCATCGTGCAGCTTTATTCCCTGCACCGACTTTGCAAGTTCGTCTCTTAAAGAGAGCATCTTCTTTATCTGATTTTCAATTGCGTTGTCGTCAAAGTTTGCGTTTGTGATGGTAATAAAAAGGCTGTTTAGTACCTCATAGTTAACGTCGCCCAGCTTGCTTGCGTCGAGCTTTCCCTTAATTACGATTTCCGACATTCCCTTTAGCGTGTAGATAAGCAGATCCTGAAGCTTTGCGACCTCTTCAGTTTTTCCGCAAACACCTCTTACCTCGCAGCCGGTTCCTTTGGCCGCTTCCTGACACTGAAAGCAAAACATACTCATTTCTCTATCTCTCCTTAAATATTTGTTTTTATCCGCGGGTGGGATGCATGCATCCCACCCGCCTTGATGATTTGGGGTTAGCTTGCTTCCGCTTTTAACTTTTTCTCATTCTCTTTTTCGCTCATAAGCTTGTTATAGAGCTCTTCTCCGACACAGAGCTTTGCGTATTTGCACCACTGAATGCAGGATTGAATGTCGTTGTAGGCGACAAATCCGCACTTTTCGCAGGGCATGGAAATGTCTGTCGAAAACAGCTCTATTTCGCTTCCGCAGTTTGGACAAATCTTGATATCAAGCGTCGGTGTTCTAAGCCTACTTGTTCCCGGACATGCATCGTACATACCTTATACCTCCTGTTCATGCTCACCTTGGATTCTACTATTTATCCCTTCGGCGCAGGTGCCTTTACCACGATAAGCTCCAGCGTTTCGGGACTTAAATTTTTGACATTCATTTTTGTATTGAAAGGAATTTTGAGAAGCGTTCCCGCCTCATATTCGTGTATTTCCTGTTCGTCAAGCCCTATCGAGAGCTTACCTCTTACAACCGTCATATAGACATTTGAGTTTGAAAAGTGTTCCGGCAGTCCTTCGTTTTGATTAAAAACCATGTGCAGATAGTGTACATTCTCGTCAAATATAACCTTTTCTACGGCCTTTTCGTCGCCCCTCGAAAGCTTAAATACCTGTTCTACCATTTATAACCATCCCTTCCTTTTCTCAGGCACAAATTGTGCATGTGTTGCGGTTGCCCGCAGGGCGAGCAATACGCATTTAAATTTAGTTAAATTTGAAACTTGTTTCAAACTTCAGACCTACTGTTTTTTTACTATTTGTATTGCCTGATAAGAATATACTATAATTCTTATTTCAACTCCGTTGTTTTTGCAACGTATTTGATAAATTTTAAAAAACAAAGGAGCCCGCCGGGACTTTTTGTCCCGGTAAGCTCCTTATAGAGTCACCTAATCGTTGCAGAACCATCATAACGCGGCATAATATCTCTCCTTTAAGATTATTCTCTCAAGGCGGGGAATTACTTTTGTCGACGGATTTATGCGGTTTCTTACATATTATAATTATATTATAGCGAGTCGGCTCACAAAAAGCAAGTATCTGCTTCAGAGATTATTCAATAGCGGTTACTTCGTAGCCAGCTTCTTCAATTGCCTTCTTAAGAGTATCGTCTGATACCTCCTTTGAAAGCTCGACGACTGCAAACTTGCCCTCCAGATTGACCTCAGCCTCAGCTACGCCATCGACTTCTTTAAGAGCGTTTTGAGCGCGCTTTACGCAGTGCATGCAGCTCATACCGTTAATAAAAAGCTTCTTTTTCATGTTTTTACCTCCTTATATTATTTAAGCTTGAATCCTTTTAGTCTGAGTGCATTTGCAACAACCGATACCGAGCTGAAGGCCATTGCCGCGCCCGCAAATATGGGGCTGAGCATCGGCCCGCCGAGCAGGTAGACCAACCCTGCTGCGAACGGTATTCCAATAGTATTGTAAATAAAGGCCCAGAACAGGTTTTGCCTTATGTTTCTTATCGTCGCGCGGCTGAGCGCTATCGCTGCCGGAACCTCGTTTAAATCGCCCTTCATAAGCACCACGTCCGCGGATTCGACAGCGACGTCCGTGCCTGTGCCTATTGCCATGCCGACATCGGCCTGAACGAGAGCAGGCGCGTCATTTATGCCGTCTCCGACCATCGCGACCTTTTTGCCTGCTTCCTGAAGCTCCTTAACCTTTCCGGCCTTGTCCTGCGGCAGAACGTCGGACAGCACGTTTTCAACGCCGACCTCCTTTGCTATAGCCTCAGCCGTGTTCCTGTTATCTCCGGTTATCATATAGACCTCGATACCGAGCCTTTTGAGCTTTGCAACGGCTTCGCGGCTGGACTGCTTAACTGTGTCGGCCGCTGCCATCAGAGCCGAAAGGCGTCCGTCGACCGCGACATACATCAGAGTCCGTCCGGAGGATGTGAGCTCCTCCGCGTCGCTTTGCGAGAATGCCGCGTCAATGCCGTTTTCGTCCATCAGCTTTATATTGCCCGCGAGTATCCTTTTTCCAGATACCACGGCATCTATTCCGCGCCCGGGAACAGCCTTGAAGCTTTCGGGGTTTATAAGCGAAAGTCCCCTCTCTTCCGCGCCCTCGGCAATAGCACGCGCTATCGGATGCTCAGAGCCCTTTTCAGCCGAGGCGCAGAGAGAAAGCGCTTCCTCCTCAGAAATTCCGCCGTAGGTTTTTATATCGGTTAGCTTGGGTTTCCCCTCAGTAATCGTGCCTGTCTTGTCGAGAACGACTGTGTCAATCTTGTGCGTGGTCTCGAGAGCTTCGCCGCCCTTAATAAGCACGCCCAGCTCCGCTCCCTTACCTGTTCCGACCATTATCGCTGTCGGAGTAGCGAGACCCAGTGAGCAGGGGCAGGCAATAACAAGCACCGAGACAAAGACCGTCAGCACGAAATTGAAGTCCTTCCCCGCTAGCGCCCAGCCTATTGCCGAAATCACCGCGATTATGAGCACGACAGGTACAAAGTAGCCTGATACAATGTCCGCGAGCTTTGCTATCGGGGCTTTTTTCCCCTGAGCGTCCTCAACGAGCTTTATTATTTTGGAAAGTGCTGTGTCCTCGCCGACGCGGGTCGCCATAAACTTTACAAGTCCCTCGCCGTTTATGCTTCCGCCTGTGACAGGACTTCCGGGGTGCTTTTCTACCGGCAGGCTCTCCCCCGTCAGCATTGACTCGTCCGCTGTCGAAATACCATCGGTTACAGTTCCGTCGACCGGAAAGGCCGAGCCCGGGCGAACAACTACGATATCTCCAGCGGCGACCTCGTCGAGAGGAACTTCAAGCTCTACTCCGTTTTTCTCGATTACCGCTGAAGATGGCCTAAGCTGCATAAGCTTTTTTATAGCCTCGGAGGTCTTGCCCTTGCTAACCGCTTCGAGATACTTTCCGAGCATAACGAGAGTGACTACAACAGCAGAGGACTCAAAATACAGGGACTGGACAAATTCGTGGCTGCCCGCATATATCATTATTGTTGCAAATATGCTGTATAGAAATGCACTGCCTGTCCCGATTGCGACAAGAGTATCCATATTCGGCGCGCCCTTAAAAAGCGTTTTAAAGCCCCTTGTGTAAAACCTGCTGCCCGCCAAAACGATAGGAACGGTCAAAACGAACTGCACCAGCGCGAATACAAGCGGGTATTGATGGTGGTTCAAAAAGTAAGGCAGCGGCAGACTTACTCCCGGAATCATGTGCGACATCGCGATGTAAAGCTCAGGCACGGCAAAGACAATTGCAGCAATAAGGCGGCTTTTCATTGCGCGCATTTCCTTTTCATGCCTCTCGCGCTCAATATCCCTCGACTTTTCTCCCTCGATTTCGCTTGGGGTATAGCCTGCTTTTTCTATTGCGGACTTTATTTCCGTAAGCTTAACCTCGGCGGGGTCGTACTCAAACCTTCCCCTGCCCGTTGCGAGATTTACCTCGGCAGACTTAACCCCCCTCAGCTTACTGACAGACCTTTCGGCCGCAGCGGAGCAGGCCGCGCAGGACATGCCCTCAATGAGCATTTCAGCAGTTTTCGTCTTTTTCTCCTCAACTATGCCGTAGCCTGCGTCCTCAACGGCTTTCTTAAGCCTTTCAAAATCAAGCTTTGACTCGTCAAAGCGAACGTTTAATTTTTCAGTCGTCAGATTTACATCGGCAGCCTCGACGCCCTCAAGCTTTGAAACCGTTTTGCCAACATGCGCCGAGCAGGACGCACAGCTCATTCCCGTTATCGTGTAGCTTTTTTCCTGCATATGTCTACCCCCGTCTATGTTCTGTCTATATACTTTTCAAGTATATATATAATTTCCTCTATCTTCTCTTCCGCGGTGCCGTCGTTAACCGCGCTCAGCACGCAGGAATTCATGTGGTCCCTGAGTATTTTCATATTCGCCTTTTTCATAAGCGACTGCACCGCAAATATCTGCTTTGATATGTCGATGCAGTATCTTTCGTCGTCTATCATCTTCAGAATTCCGTCAATTTGTCCCCTTGCGGTTTTAAGAGTATTTCTAAGCTCGGCATCCTCTTTATGGCTTGTCATTTCGCAGCACCTCTGTTAAATCATCGTACCCCCTCCCCCTCCGTGGGGGTGGTCTGTAATTTGATAATATCATGCCGTTCATTATTTTGCAATAAAAAATTTACCAATATGTCTTTAAATTAACATTTAATTAACTAATTCATTAGATTTATGTTGTAATATTAACCACATTGCCTAATATTATTAGCTAAACTGTCCGAGGCTTTATGATGTTTGTGTTTTAGCAGACGATTTTTTGTTGCAAAACGGACTTGCAGGTAGTAATATGGCGACAAGCGCATAACCTGATTTGCTTTGTTTCAGAGCGGTATTCAGAATATGAGAGAACTGAAAGGATTGGCGCAAACAATGACTAACGATCTGCAGGAAAAGGAAAAAACGACCGAAACCAAATCCAAGGCGCCGAAGGGGCTTGCGAAGCTGCGCTCGATACCCTCCGGGTTTAAAAAGAAGAGCAAAAAAACGAAACGGCTGATTGTGTTTATCGCGGTCGTGGTAATACTCGCCGCCGCATTTTTTATAAACGGCAGCATGAAGAAAAATAACACCGTCAACGCCCCAACCTATACCAACGCGAATGTCGAGCGCCGGAACATCACAAAGACGCTCAGCGGCAGCGGAACGCTGCAGCCTGCAAACTCCTATACCGTGACCACTCTTAACGAAGGCGAGATACTGTTTTCGGATATCAAGGAGGGCGATGTAGTCAAAAAGGACGACGTGCTGTTTAAAATTGACGGCTCGGACATGCAGACTACTATCGACCGCGCCAAAATTTCGCTATCGAACGCCCAGCGAAGCTATCAGGCCAAGCTGGACGCCATGGATAATCTGAACGTCAAGCCCAGCGGAGCGGGAATAGTGACGAGCATCGAAGTCGAGGTTGGCGACGATGTTAAGACAGGGCAGACCGTAGCGACGGTTACGGACACAGAGAATATGTCCGTGGTTTTGCCCTTCCCCTCGGATGACGCCAAGGGCTTTTATATCGGACAAGAAGCGGCTGTTACTATAGACGGCTCCTTTGAGCAGCTTCAGGGAAGGGTTACGAAGGTCAGCGGTGCTGACACAGTTCTTACCGGCAATATTCTGGTGAGAAACGTTACTATAGAGGTCTCGAACCCGGGCGCCCTTTCAGAGAATATTTACGCAACGGCGACTGTGGGCGGCGCAGCCTGCTCCTCTAGCGCAAAGTTTGAATATAAGAATAAGGAAACCGTGGTTGCGGCCGTAGCCGGTACCGTAACACGCATCAACGTTTCCGAGGGAGACCGTGTTGCAAAAAAGCAGACTCTGGTTACTCTTTCAAGCACCTCCATGTCAAACGACCTGCAAAGCGCTCAAAACAGCTTGAATGACGCAGAACTGACATTGAAAAATAGCAATGAAAAAATGGATAATTACACCATCAAGTCCCCTATTGACGGCACGATAGTCCAAAAGAACTACAAGCAGGGCGATACAATTCAGACGGGCGCTAAGCTTTGCATAGTATATGACCTTTCTTATCTGACCATTACCATGTCGGTCGACGAGCTCGATATTACCCAGGTAAAGGTCGGACAGTCCGCTGCCATTACCGCAGATGCCGTCGTCGGCAAGACGTTTAAGGGCACGGTTACCAAGGTCAGCACCGTCGGAACCACAACGAACGGCGTAACTACATACCCCGTTACCATTCAAATAGACGACTTTGAAAGCCTCCTGCCCAGCATGAACGTAAGCGCAAAGCTCGTGGTCGCAAACAGCACTAACGTTCTCTCGGTTCCTGTATCCGCCGTTCAACGCGGAAACCGGATACTGGTCAAAAAGGACGGCGGCGAAGGACAGGGCTCGGGCGGTCTTATCCCCGAAGGCTTTGCCTACGTTAATATTAAGATGGGAGTTAGCGACGGAAGCTTTATCGAGGTCAAGGAAGGCCTTAATGAGGGCGATGTCATAGCTTACACGAGCACGGCAATTACAGGCTTCTCAGCCTCCTTTGCAGCCCCAGCACAGCAGGCAGGCCCGCCACAGGGCGGAGCTCCAGCAGGAGGTCAAACCACTACTACCACGGTGACAAGATGATGGAAGCTTTGATCGAATTCCGCGGCGTTTCGAAGTACTACACCATGGGCGATACCGTGGTAAAAGCGGCGGACGATATATCATTTAAGATTTATAAGGGTGAATTTGTCGCTATAGTCGGACAGTCCGGCTCGGGAAAATCTACCTGCATGAACATCATTGGCTGTCTCGATGTGCCGACTGCAGGCTTATACCTGCTCAACGGACGCAATGTCGGAGAGATGAATAAAAACGAGCTCTCGGAAATTCGCAACGAGATGGTGGGCTTTATTTTTCAGCAGTACAATCTGCTGCCGAAGTTCAGCATTCTCGAAAACGTGGAAATACCGCTTATGTACGCCGGAGTGTCCAAGTCAGAGCGGCGCAGACTTGCAAAGGAAGCGCTTGAAAATGTCGGGCTCGGGAACAAGTTCAAAAACCTCCCGAACCAGCTTTCGGGAGGCCAGCAGCAGAGAGCATCAATTGCCCGCGCTCTTGTGGGTACGCCCTCTCTTATCCTCGCCGACGAGCCGACGGGAGCTCTCGACTCCAAGACCGGTGTCGAGGTAATGGCGCTTTTTCAGAATCTGCACAAGGCTGGTCACACAATTGTTCTAATAACGCATAACAACGCAATTGCCTCAGCCGCACAGAGGATAATACGCCTTGAAGACGGCAGGGTCGTTTACGACGGGTCTTCGGCAGAGGACACCTCAAACCATGATGTTTTCTTAAGCGAAAGGAGGACGGCCGATGAATCCGCTGGAGTCCTTTGAGCTTGCGATAAAAAACATAATCGCCAGCAAGCTCCGCGCCCTGCTCACGATGCTCGGAATAATAATCGGTGTAACCGCCGTTATTCTTATAGTCGGGCTCGGCAACGGCGTAAAGGTATATATGACCGACCAGTTCTCAAGTCTTGGAGTAAACACGCTTACCGTAAGCGTAACCGGCCGCGGTGCCACCTCCTCCCGAAGACTGACGGTTGACGATATGTACGAAATAGTAGAAAAAAATCAGGACACCTTGGACAAGGTCTCTCCGGTAGTCAGAATGTCCGGTCCTGTCAAAATCGGCAACGAAACCGTAAGCACAACCTCGGTAACCGGCGTCAGCGAGGACTACTTTGATATTACGCAGTATACCGTAGCAAGCGGACGCGGACTTGAGTACGCGGATATTGCATCGCGCGAGTTTGTCTGCGTAGTCGGAAGCTATATTTCCAAGGAATGGTTTAGCGGCAACGCACTCGGGCAGACAATAAAGGTAGGCGGCAGCTACCTTACCGTTGTAGGAGTAATGGACGAGGAAGCGGAAAGCGAATCCTCCAGCACCGACGACTCCATTTTCGTGCCCTACAGCACGGCTATACGCCTTTCATCTACAGGTACTGTGTCAAGCTACACCATTACCATAAGAGATGTTAATGATGCAACTCCGAGCAAGCTTGCCGTTCAGACGGCGCTTTACGAAATCTTTCAGAACGACAGATATTACAGAGTCATGAGCATGGGGGAAATGCTCAACACCATGACAAGCATGATCAATATCATCGTTGTCGTTCTCTCCATTATCGCCGGTATCTCTCTTGTTGTCGGCGGCATCGGTATTATGAACATAATGCTCGTATCGGTCACAGAACGCACAAAGGAAATCGGAATAAGGAAGGCGCTCGGCGCTAAGGAGCGCTTTATCCTGACGCAGTTCGTCATTGAGGCGGCTACTACCAGCGCAATCGCGGGTCTCATCGGCATAGGACTTGGTTACGGGCTGTCTGCTATAGCGACAACAATCATACAGCCTATGCTGGGCGAAGATCTCACAGTATCTCCGACCTTCGGCTCCGCTCTGATGGCATTTAGCATCTCAGCCGCTATCGGCATAATATTCGGCTTCCTGCCCGCCAGAAAAGCGGCGGCGCTAAACCCGATCGACGCACTTCGAAACGAATAGTAGTAAAAGTTTGAAACAAATTCAAACTCTAATTAATTTAAGTGCATTTTTCTCGCCGCTTAAGCGGCAACCGAAAAATATGCACATTATGACC
>CAYQMY010000075.1:0-9467 GCA_964418735.1 uncultured Oscillospiraceae bacterium
CAGCCGTTGAGGCCGCAAGAGCCGGTCAGCACGGCAAGGGCTTTGCGGTCGTCGCTGAGGAGGTCAGAAACCTCGCCGCAAAATCTGCAAACGCCGCAAAAGAGACAACCGAAATGATCGAAAACTCTATCAAGAAGGTAGATGTAGGCACTAAAATCGCAAACAAGACAGCCAAAGCGCTTGAAGAAATCGTAACTCAGGTAGAGCGAGCTGCCGATTTAATCAACTCTATAACCGTAGCATCAATAGAGCAGGCTCAGGGAATAGAGCAGATAAACCTCGGAATTGCTCAGGTTTCTATGGTCACCCAGACGAACGCCGCCACGGCCGAGGAAAGCGCCGCAGCCAGCGAGGAGCTATCGAGCCAGGCCGCACGCCTAAAGGAACAGGCCAACATATTCAAGCTCAAGAGCCGCTGATACATAGTATAAAACGCTAAAGGCAGACACTTTCGTGTCTGCCTTTTCAGCTTGTCGAAAAAGTGTTTTCGACAAGCTTCTAGGGGGAATCCAATTCCCCCTAGATACGCGGCCTAGGCCGCGATACCCCCGGTCGCGCACGATTTGCGCGGGATGAGGAATTTTTCCGAGAAGTAAATTCCCGGAAAAATGATTTGAAATTTTCCCTGAGAGGGAGTTTTTTGACAGACTGCAAAGGCACCCTAGAGGATATTTTACGCTTCCTTCTTATCGCCTATGCTGAGTATAAGGTTAAGAATTATTCCGAAGATAGCGGCTCCCGCGATGCAGGGAACGTTAATTCCGAAGAAGGGGATGTTTCCGCCGAAGGCGTACTGTCCGCCGATGCCGAAAACCATAATCGAGGCGATAACGGCAATGTTCTTGGAGCTGAACATGTCAACCTTCTTCTCAATCATAATCGCGATACCCTGAGCTGCAATCGCACCGAAGAGGTAAATTTCAAGTCCGCCGATAACCGCAGTCGGGATTCCGTAAATCACTCTGATAAGCGGAGTGAAGAAGGATATAACCATAGCAATCACGGACGCTACGATAAGAACAGGTATCGAGAAAACCTTCGTAATAGCCATTGTGCTTATGTTTTCGCCGTAGTTTGTTCCCGCAGGACCGCCGACGAAGCCGGAGATCATATCGCAGATACCGTCGCCGATAAGGTTTTTGTGCAGCAGGTCAGCGAGGTTGTACTTCTTCTTGCCCTTTTTCTCCGCAAGATCATTTACGTAAATGTCAAGCTGATAGATATGCGCGGTGGATTCCGGTATAGTCGCTATTGCGATGGGCATAACCGCCGCAACAGCCGCCAAGGAAAACTTAGGGAACGAAAATGCGGGCATTGCAAAGATGCTTCCGTCGCCAAGCTTCCATGCGGAGGCAGCCAGAGCTTCGGCAGGAAGTGTGCGGAACAGATTCATTTCTGCTCCTCCGACCATATACAGAGCCGCCGCGAAGGCGCAGCCTACGGCAGCACCCAAAAGCAGCGGAAGCTGTCCTAGAAAGCCCTTAAGATACTTTGAGAAAATAACTGTCGAAAGCAGAGTTACGAGAGATACCGCCCATACCCAGCCGGAGCCGAGGACGCCCACAGCTTTAACGGCAGGCGCTGCATCACCAAGTGCGTTTCCGGCAAGTGTAAGTCCGATTATCATAGCAATAGAGCCCGTAATCGTTGCCGGCAGAACCTTTTCTACCGCATTACGTCCTGAGTACTTGACAAGCAGACCGGCCGCAATTGAAACAAGACCTGACGATATTATTCCGAACTGAGCAATCTGTATCGCCTCGGTCGGAAGTATGCCGTTGACCTTGGCATAGCCCTGCGCCGCGGCAAGACCCGAAATAGCCGATAGATAAGAAAAGCTCGAGCCATAGTACATTGGAATCTTTTTGCCTGTAATAAATACGAAGCAGATGGTTGCCAGACCGCTGGCGAAAAGGGTTGTGGACACCTGAAATCCGGTAATAAGCGCAACCGCGATTGTGGCCGGAAACATGACAATAACCTGCTGCAGAGCGTAAAGCAGAAGCTTTCCGAGAGCGGGTTTTTCATCCGGCAGATAGCCGATGATTTCTTTTTCTTTTTTCATTTTCCTACTCCTCTTCTTTTATTTTGCCTAATCCGTAATATTATATATATGGGAGACCGATATTTCAACAAATTTTTACATAAAATTGTAGTGTAATAAACCGTTTAAGCGAAAAATCAAAGGCATTGTGCTCTTTGTAAGCCTATTTGTTTTTTTCATCAACAATTTATCTTGCTAAACGTTTGCATAGTGTGATAATATGTTCTTGTCTTATGTATTATTTTACAATAATGGCTTATATAAGGAGGAGGCTCAGCTATGAAAAACCAAAGAATAAATCGCAGCCGCTTAAGGCTCATATCTGCTTTCAGCATAGTATTGGCCGCTATTTTGACATTTATATTTCTAATACTGCCTTCCGGAGCGTCAGACTCAAACAGAGTCAACGAAAACGAGTCGGTAAAGGTGTTTGTAGGCTCATCAAGAATGGCGGACCCTATTGGCTCTAATATCTATATCTTGGGCAGAAAGAGCTTCCTGAGCAAGCTCGCGGATAAACACCCCGAAACCGTTTATTCCGCAGTCGTAGTTCTGGATGATTATTATTCGGTGCAGGATATCGAGGAGCTTGCCAAAAATGAAAATCTTACAATAAACACAATCTATTTATGGGCCCCCGGCGAGACCGGAAGAGCAGCGCTAGGTGTAAAAAATAACGATTTTAAAGCCTCTATTGCACGAGTCTATAACAGAGCGAAAGAGCATGAAGGAACTGAGGAATTTAATTCTGCGGACGAACACCTCATCCGGCTTATTGACGGCAATTATGGTATCTTCAGCATAACCGTGGAGGCCACAGCAGAAAAGCTCAACAAGCTGAAAAGCAACAAGTGCATTGAGTTTGTTGATGTCAAGTACTCTGAGGCAGGCGAAAAAAAAGCAGCAAAAAGGGGCGTGAGTATTTATTATATTGAGCTGCCCTACAAACCGGACGGCGCGTTATGAACAATACTGTTAAAAAACCGTGGTTTAGAGCTGCAATAATAATACTTCTTATTGTCGTGCTGTATTTTCTGCTTGACTTGATTCTGTCAAAATGGATTTTTTTTACTGAGTATCATCCGAACACCAGCACAGCATCAGGAAGCGAAGCTATCTCTGCATATTGTAACTATGTTAATTCCAAAAAGGAAAAGCTTGCAAGTGCGGGGCTGGAGGATATTATCGTCACGATTACGTTTTCAAAGCCGCTTAATAAGGCAGAGTATGAAAGTTATATCAAAGCTTATGATATACGGGATGCAGTCTATAAGCTGAGAGGAGTTCAGCCTGACGGGACCCGAACCACAGGCGGTGCGTGGCATTTTTGGACAGGAGTTGGAGATTCCGATGAAAACCAATCAAAACTTATAGGTGCGGTATCTATGCACGGCTATATCGACTCGAAAAACCTGATCGCGGCCATAAGTGATCCCAACTCATATTTGGTGGACACCTCAAGGGACGCCTATTGGGGCGGGCTTTTCCGCCCCAAGGGAGAATCACGCAATAACTGGACAAATGGTCGCTCCCCTGCGGAAATTTTCAATCGAGATGTAGCTTGGCAGCTTGAAGATCACGGCATTGGAGGATATAGCTATTATTTGCCCTACCAGGAAATAGCTAATGAGAGGGTCCAGCTTTACGCTAGCCAAGCTGAATAATGCCGGCTAAAAAAAGCTGATTCCAGCCCAAAGAAAGGTGCGATTAATATTAAAAAGCATATTAAACGAAAATGCCGTTTACCTAATCATCTATCTTCCAAGGAGCGGCTATAAGCTCTCTGTCTACATAAAAAACCCTGTCTTCGTTGGTTTTGATATCCCATTTGACAAGAGATATTACATTTTTCTCGATTTCAAGGCACGTGATGCAGTCGGGAAATATGGCGCTGCCCGTATTGAAATACGGCAGAGCATCCCCAGAGGGACAGGAAGGCCTGTGCGTATGACCGCACACAATAATCTGCTTATTTATTCGCACCCATTCCAGAATCTTTTTTTCAACTTTTCTCTTTTTAGCGAAGTTTATGGCTGCGCTCGTAGGGTCCTTAAGGCCGAAGGACTCTATTCTTCGCCAGATATGCCTCGTCAGAAATCTGCCGAATCTCCATAAATGGTCGGCTATCAGGTCTCCCTGATGGCCATGCACCAAAAAAATCCTCGTACCTGTTTCTGTGTGCTTCAAAATCAGGCCATCATGTATTTTAATGTTTTCAAACAAAGGCTCGTCCCTGTCGGTACGGAAGTTATAATAGATTTTCAAATGCTTTTTTATATATTCGGGATTTCTCTTCACAATATCGTGGTTGCCGGCGATTAAATATAAGCGCTTGCCTTCATAAAAATCTCTGATAAGTCCGAAGGTTCCGGGATAAGTACTGGTTATTTTTGAAAAGTGTCTGTTTTTCCACAGTTCGTCGCTGTCACCGAGGTCAATATAAGTAAATCCGCTGTCGTAATAATGCTTTAGCGCGGAATAAAAAATATTCTGGTTTCGGCTAAAATCGTCGGCCCATGTCCCGTCACCCTTGTGGCAGTCACTTATGAATACAATTTTGGAAGAGTCATCAAAAGCGACTTCCTTCGAAGCTTCAAAAACCCGGCTGAGACGGCTAAAGGTTGACATAATGCGATCGCCCTCCTTTTTGAATTACTCTTTCTAGATTTAAATATTTTGCTCTTTAAGCTAGAATGGTATTCAAGATATTTTCGTAACGTTATACCCCCTATAAAACAGGAACGCCCCTCAAAATAGGTGCGTTCCTGTTTTATAAATATAAATATAAATGCCTTCAAAGCCTTATATTCCAAGCACTTGCAAGTTTCGAGTATTAGACAAAACTGTATTAAATTAAACCGACATTTGTTAAATTGTTCATTTTTTTATTTTCTTTATAATCAAAATCCACAATAGATAAGCGGCGTAGCCTGAAATAAAACTGGCATATCCAATAAGCAAATAATCATAAGCCTTTAATTCTATAAATCCGAGCCCCAAAATATTAGAAATTACAATTATAAAAATTAATAAGTAGGCAGAAAAATTTAATATCTTTGTCTTGTTTTTTATCCTAAAAACTCCGAATGAAAAACCAATAATAAAAGAACAAATAATGATTAACCACATACTGCTTGCTAAGATTCCCATACAGCATATTCCTTTTTACTGAATTAACTTTACATATCTATTTATATAATAACATATTTATCAATTATTTCAAATAAATTACTTTTTATATAGCACAAAAAAGATAAGCCCTTTTCAGGCTTATCTTTTTACTATTGCATTGCTAACCTAATATTTGAGTTATGTCAAAAGATATATTAATTCAAAAAGTCCTTTAATTTTTTGCTGCGACTTGGATGACGCAATTTCCGAAGCGCCTTAGCCTCAATCTGGCGGATACGCTCACGAGTGACGTTGAACTCCTTGCCAACCTCCTCAAGCGTTCTCGTGCGTCCGTCCTCAATGCCGAATCGAAGGCGCAGAACCTTCTCCTCCCTCGGTGTAAGCGTGCCGAGAACGTTCATCAGCTGCTCGCGCAGGAAGGTGAAGGACGCCGCTTCAGCGGGCTCGGACGCATCCTCGTCGGGTATGAAGTCGCCGAGATGGCTGTCCTCCTCCTCGCCTATAGGCGTTTCGAGCGAAACCGGCTCCTGAGCGATTTTCAGTATATCGCGCACCTTATCGACGGACATATTCATTTCTGCCGCTATCTCCTCAGGGCTGGGATCGTGTCCAAGCTCCTGCAGAAGCTGACGGGAAACTCTTATGACCTTGTTTATCGTTTCGACCATGTGCACCGGTATGCGGATCGTCCTCGCCTGATCGGCTATAGAACGTGTAATCGCCTGCCTAATCCACCATGTAGCATAGGTGGAGAATTTGTAGCCCTTGGTGTGGTCGAACTTCTCAACGGCCTTAATAAGGCCGAGATTGCCCTCCTGAATGAGGTCGAGGAAGAGCATGCCTCGTCCGACATAGCGCTTCGCTATACTGACGACGAGCCTGAGGTTCGCTTCCGCCATACGCTGTCCGGCGTACTTGTCTCCGCTAGTCATGCGCTCAGCGAGCTCCACTTCCTCCTCGGCGCTAAGAAGGCTGACCTTGCCGATTTCCTTTAGATACATGCGTACAGGGTCGTCTATACTGAAGCTGTCGACCAGAGATTCAGGGTCGACCATCGCCTCCTCTTCAATCTCCTTAAGCTCTTCAAGCTCCTCGAGATCCTCGAGATCAGGCGCAATGTCGTCCGGCAGCTCCACCAAAAAGTCTTCGTCGTCAATCATTTCGACACCGCTGTTGTCGAAGGCTTCATAGATTTTGTCTACCTGCTCAGCGTCGAGGTTAAGCTCATCCATGACGTCCATCAGCTCTTTAAGGCTGACTGTACCCTTCTTTTTTCCCTTTTCGATAACGTCGTTAAGCTTCTCCTCAAGCGACTGCTGGGTGACTTCCTGCCCCTTGACCTCTGTATCTTTTTCGGCTTTTGCTGCCGCTTTTTCACTGTTCTTCTTAGCCATCTTTATCCTCCATACCTTTTTTCTCTCTAAATATTCGGCTTATTTCAAGTAAATCATCTGATTTATTAAGCTTTTGTGTTTTAATAACGCCTATGTAATCTTCCATCGCCGTCTCAGCATTCGCAATTGAGGTCGGTTTTTGCATCATAAGCGTAATATGTGATATTTCATCGTTTGAAAACTCGGCCGACATCGCCGCTATGCTTATGGACCAGTTTTCAGCGTACCGCTGGATAATATATGCGTATACCCTGGACAAAAATTCCGAAGTGAATTCGTTCGGAGAAAGCTTTGCGGCCTTCGGCGCAAGCGAGGGGTCAGCCAGCAGCAGTCTTATTATTCCCTCCTCGGCAGCTGCGCTTTTCGGGTCGTCGTAGCGTATGCTCCTCTCCTTCGGCTGAAGGGTATTTATAGGTCTTGCAAGCTGTTCCTGCTGCTTTTTTTGCTCCTTGCTCCGCTTCGCAGCGGCACGCTTTATTTCGACCTGCATGCCCTCCGGCGAGATTTTAAGCAGCTCCGCCACCCTGTTGCCGTAAACCTCACGCTCGACGCGGCTCTGAAGTGTCGCAAGCATTTCCGCCGCTTCCTTTAGGAAGGCCACCCGCCCGTCGTCCTGCGTCAGATCGTGCTTCCCCTGTATAACCGATAGTCGGTACTCCACATGATTTCCCGTTCCGTTTAAAAGAGCTGCGAAGGCGCCCGCGCCGTTTTTCCTGATAAACTCGTCAGGGTCCTTGTTACCCGGAACGTGCAGAACTTTAATAGCTACCCCCAGCTTCTCCAGATGGTCTATCGCCCGCTGAGCCGCCGCCATTCCGGCGCCGTCCGAGTCGTAAGCTATCATGACTTCCTTTGTGTAATTCGAAAGCATCCGCGCCTGATCCTCGGTAAGCGAGGTTCCGAGCGAGGCCACCGCGTTATCAAAGCCCGCCTGACGGAGCGTTATAACATCTACGTTGCCCTCGACGAGAATTATCCTGCCGAGCTTTGTTTTCTTGGCAAGGTTCAGTCCAAAAAGGAATTTGCTTTTATTGAACAGCAGTGTCTCCCTTGAGTGGACGAATTTGCGCTCGTTTTCGTCATTCGTTATGCGCCGTCCGGAAAACCCAACGACGGTGCCGCGCACGTCGATTAGCGGAAAGATAAATCGGTTTCGGAAAAAATCATAGATATTTCCTGTTTTCGCGCTCTTCGCCGCAAGTCCGGCGTCCATAAGCTCGTCCTTGGTGAAGCCGCGTCTTTGCATTTCATCGCAAAGCGCGCTCCATGAATCAAGCGCCGCGCCGAGCCCGAAGTTCTTAGCGGATACGGGCGTTATTCCGCGCCCCTCCATATACTCTCTGACAGCCCTGCCCTGAGGTTTTGACAGGTTCTCGTGAAAGAACAGCGCGGCTTCCCTGTTGAGCTTTACAAGCCGCTCGCGCCTGCCTCTAAGCGCCTTATCCTCATCGCTGTCCGGCACCTCGATGTTCGCACGCCGCGCCAGAAAGTGCACGGCGTCGGGAAACGAGAGGTTTTCAACCTCCATAATAAAGTTAATTACACCGCCGCCTTTTCCGCATCCGAAGCAGTGGTATATCTGCTTATCCGGAGCAACAGAGAAGGAGGGTGTCTTTTCGCTGTGGAAGGGACAGAGGCCGAATAGGTTGCTGCCGCTGCGTTTTGAAAGCCTGACATAGCTTCCGACCACTTCCGCAATATCGCTTTTTGATATCAGCTCCTCCAAAAAGCGTTCAGAAAACGCCACTATTCTCCCCCTTCCGTACATATTTTCCAAAATATTGAATATTTATTCGTGTAAAGCTACCTTACCTGCCAAGCAGCCGGTATAAAAATGTCGCTGTACTTGTAAATCGCGTATTTATCGGTCATTCCGGCGACATAATCGCAAACAGTGCGCTCTAGCCCTGCCTGCTCAATAAACATTTTGTAGTCCTCGGGCAGCTTGTCCGGATTTTTTACATAATAGCCGTAGATGCCACCGAGTATTCCCCCAACCTTTTCCTCCTCGCTCTTCGCCTTCGGGTTTTTATAGACCTCGGCAAACATAAAATCCCGAAATTCCTTCACGGCGGCTTGTATCTCAGGGCTCATAACGATATCGTTTTTTCCGAAGCTGCGGCTGATTATATCCTCGGTTATCGTGTTTATTCTCACGCTGTGGCTCTCTCCGAGCGTCCTTCGAACGTTAGGCGGCAAATCCTGCTCGGTAACGATGCCGGCGCGCACAGCGTCGTCTACGTCGTGGTTAATATACGCCACCATATCCGAAATGCGCACACACTTCGCCTCCAGCGTGTCGTTGGGAGCTCCTACCGTATGATTCAGTATCGCCATTCGAACCTCATACGTAAGGTTAAGCCCCTTGCCATCCTTTTCGAGAAAATCCACGACTCGAAGGCTCTGCTCATAGTGCTTGAAATCACCATAGAGCTCCTTCAGAGCCCTCTCCCCAGCATGTCCGAAGGGCGTATGCCCCAAATCATGCCCAAGGGACGCCGCCTCAGTTAAATCCTCGTTGAGCATCAGCGCCCGAGCCATAGTTCGAGCTATGCGCGAAACCTCGAAGGTGTGCGTCATTCGCGTCCTGTAATGATCCCCCTCCGGCTGAAGGAAGACCTGAGTTTTGTGCTTTAGGCGGCGAAATGACTTCGAGTGAATTATTCTGTCCACATCCCTCTGAAAGCAGGTGCGTATGTTACAGGGCAGCTCAGGAACAAGCCTGCCCTTGGATTCGGCCGACCATACGCCGTAGGGCGAAATCATTATGCGTTCAAGCTCTTCCCGCTTTATTCGGGGACTTTCAATCGGCATCGCATTCATCCTCTTCTAAATAGAATAATAATTTATCTATCATCTCTATATATACGATTCATTTTTGCTTTTCCCTCTTTTTT
>CAYQMY010000076.1:0-9432 GCA_964418735.1 uncultured Oscillospiraceae bacterium
CGTCGGCGTTCAGACTGTGATTTACACCGATATCGCCTGCGACGGGGCGTCCTCCGGCACAAATCTTGGTGCCTATGAGCGACTTCAAACGATAGGCATTAATGTTATCGCGAGCGGTGGTATAAGCTCTATGGAGGAACTTAATAGGCTTCAGGAAATCGGCGTCTGGGGTGCGATACTCGGAAAGTCGCTCTATACGGGCGCGCTTGATCTCAAGACGGTGCTGTCACGATTTGGGGGTTAAGTATGGTCAGTAAAAGAATTATACCCTGCCTTGATGTCCGAAACGGCAGGGTGGTAAAGGGCGTAAACTTCGAGGGGATACAGGACATGGCAGACCCCGTCGAGATGGCCCGTTACTACAACGAATCGGGCGCGGACGAGCTTGTTTTTTACGACATCACCGCGAGCTTTGAGGGGAGAGCCCTGTTCACGGACATACTCCGCGCGGTCGCGTCCGAAATCTTCATACCACTCACGGTCGGCGGCGGAATAAACACGGTGGACGATTTTGACAGGGTGCTCAAATGCGGAGCCGACAAGGTCAGCGTCAACAGCGGAGCGATAAAGGACCCCTCTCTCATCGGGGCTGCCGCAAAGCGCTACGGCGACCAGTGCGTGGTTTTGAGCATGGACGTAAAGCGCGTTGACGGTCAGTTTAGGGTTTTTGCAAAGGGCGGCAGAGAGGACACGGGCATTGATGCTATTAGCTGGGCAAAAAAGGGTGAGGAAATGGGCGCGGGCGAGATAGTCCTCAATTCCATAGATACCGACGGGGTCAGGGGAGGCTTTGACCTGCAGATGCTCCGCGCCATAGGCGAGATTGTCACAATTCCCGTTATCGCAAGCGGCGGTGCGGGCAAAATGGAGGATTTCTCAGAGCTTTTCAAATATGACAGGATAGACGCGGGTCTTGCCGCAGGCATATTCCACACGAAGCAGGTAAACATTTGGGATTTAAAGCGCTATCTTAAGGACTGCGGCGTAAACGTAAGACTGGAGGAGAAGTAAGTGAATTTGAAGTATGATGAAAAGGGTCTGATTCCCGCTATAGTGCAGGACTGCAAAACGGGCAAGGTTCTGATGATGGCATACATGAACGAGGAAAGCCTTGAAATTACAAAGAGAGAGGGCAGAACCTGCTTTTATTCGAGGAGCCGGAAGCAGCTCTGGCGAAAGGGAGAAACCAGCGGCAACGTACAGCATGTCGTATCTATAACGGCAGATTGTGACGGAGACTGCCTGCTCATTTCGGTAGACAAGGAGGGACCTGCCTGCCACACAGGAAACGAAAGCTGCTTTTTCAACACCCTCGCGGAGGGCAAGGAAACCTTTTCATATCAGGGACTTTACGACCTCATCAAGGGGCGCAAGGATAATCCGCAGGAGGGCAGCTACACAACCTATCTTTTCGAAAAGGGAATTGAAAAGATACTTAAAAAGGTAGGCGAGGAGAGCTGCGAGGCGGTTATAGCGGCAATGAAGCAGGATAAGCAGGAAACGGTCTTTGAGATTGCCGATCTCTCTTACCACATTATGGTGCTGATGGCCGAGATGGGAATTACCCTTGACGACCTTACGAAAGAGCTTGCCGGACGCCATGTTATCGACAAAAAGGTAAAGCAGGAGACAATGAAATAATACTGTCTCAAATGAAAGACACATCCGGCATGGATGTGTCTTTTGAGCTTGTTATCCCATTTTAGTCTATTCGGCACTCCAGAAGTAAGACGTAAAATAGAACGTGATGTTGTTTCCTCCGTAAATGAAGCCGCTGGGGCTCCACATCTCGCTTATCTGCTCCATTCCGAGAGAATTAACCGAGGTTCGGTATTTTAGATCGTCCTTAAGAACATTTTCTACGACGCTTGAAATGCCGATATTATGGATGCTTTTTCTTGTTTGGCTTATTCTGGAAGCCTTGTTTATGCAGTTCGACAGCCAGACGATGTCCCCGTTTCCCTCGCTTTGAATTTCAGTCTTGGTGCAAAGTATTTCTCCGTGGTCAATTCCGATGCCGTAGTCCAGTGCGCCCTCATATCTTGTTTTTATAAGATTGTTGAGACAGTTTGTGTCCTTAGAAATAAGATATTTCATTACCAGCGCCGATTTCACGGCATTGTTGATTCCTTCGGCGCTGCAATCGGGAAAGAAAGCGAGCAGACTGTCACCATTGAAGCTTCTGACCGTACCGCCAAACTCGCTGGCGGCTCTGGAAATCGTGTTGTAATAGGCCATATGTATCTTTGATACGTCTTTGATGTTGTGTTTATTTTGCAGGCTGGCAGAGCCAATTAAGTCAATGAACAAAACCGTTGCTTTGAACCTAAGCCCAACCCTGCCCGGTTTAAGCCTTCTGTCATCCGGCTCAGGTACTTTGTCGATATCGATTATTTCAAATTTTGAATCAAGTATTTCTTCGTTTTTTGCTGAAATTTTCTCTTTGAAGGGCATATATACTCTCCTCTACGATTAAATTCGAAGTGTAAAAGTCCATGAATTCATAATAACATCAGATTAGCGCTAAATCAATAAAGCCTTAGTGAGTTGAAACATTTAATTTCAACGCACTAAGGCTTTATACAGCGCTTATTATCTGAGATAGCCCGCCTTTTTAAGTCTGACCTTTAAATTGAGTCCGACCATGGCGGCAATTACAGCCTTCAAAAAATCAAAAGGTATAAAAGGATAAACACATACCGCCAGGGCCTTTTTCAGGTCGTAATTCATTACAAACATAAATTGAATAGTACCCAGAACATAGCAGACTGCAACGCCCAAAAGACATGCCCCAATTGTGATAAGGAAGGAGAAAAAACCGTTATCATTACGCCTCTCGGTTATAAGCCCTATTATAAGCACCATAAAAAAGTATGACCAGATATAGCCTCCGGTAGGCCCGATGAGTACCGGAAGGCCGCTCCTGCCGCTTGAAAACACAGGCAGTCCAAAGAGACCGATAAGCAGAAAAACCGTTACCGAAACCAGTGCCTTTTTCCAGCCGAGCACTATTCCCGTCAGCATAATGGCAAAGGTGCCGAGAGTGATGGAAACCAACCCGATGGGAAATGTTATAGGGGAGAAAACGCATATGACTGCAGCCATCAGGGCACATTCGGCTAGAATATATGTTCTGGACTTTTGAGCCTTGCTTTTTTTTGCTTCTCTTTGCATTTTATCGTCTCCAATATGTATTGTAAATTGATTTTAAGATTTAGTTTACAATTAGCATAGCACGGGTTTTTGGATTTGTCAATGCTGTGAAATAAGAAGTTTACAATCGCGAACAAAGGTTATATAATAATAGCGGTGATGTAAATGACAAAAGACGAAGTTATTGCTATTCTCAGGCAAGCTGAAGGCTATGTTTCCGGCGAAGAAATCAGCCAAACGCTGGGCATAAGCCGCGCCGCAGTAAACACGGCGGTCAAATCCCTGCGCAGGGACGGCTACGACATCCTCTCCTCAACCAACAGAGGCTATCTGCTTAGCGGCTCTACGGACAAGCTCAACGCGGGAGAGCTGCTTGCCCTGCTTCCTGCTGAACGCCTTGGCAGCCTCATATGTCTGGAGACGGTTGATTCTACGAATAATTATCTTCGGACGCTTGCGCAAAACGGCGCTCCCGACGGACAGACCGTAGTTTCAAACAAGCAAACCGGAGGCAAGGGCCGTCTGGGCCGCAGCTTTCATTCCCCTGAAAACAAAGGTGTCTATCTCTCTATGCTTATGCGGCCGGAGAGTCTTCCTGCGGAAACCTCGAATATTACCGCATGGGTTGCCGTTGCTATGTGTAGCGCAGTCGAAGCTGCCTGTGGCGTTAGGCCCTGCATCAAGTGGGTTAATGACCTTGTCATGAACGGCAAAAAAATCTGCGGCATTCTGACCGAGATGTCTCTTGAGAGCGAAACTAACCATATCCAGTATTTGATTACGGGTATAGGAATAAACGCAAATCACGACGAGGCCGATTTCCCGGAGGATATACGGAATATTGCCTCCTCAATCGCAGTTGAAACCGGCTCGAAAATAAGCCGTGCCGCGCTTGCGCGTGAAATGATACTGGCGCTTGACCGCCTAAGGGCCGATTGGCCGCACGAAAAGCAGAAGTACCTCTCTGCTTATCGCAGGGACTGCGTTACACTTGGGAAAGAGGTGCGCTTTGTGCGAAACGGCACCGAATTTACTGCCTTTGCCGAAGACATCGACGATTGCTTCGGACTTGTAGTACGATTTTCGGACGGCCAGCTTGAATCGCTGACCAGCGGAGAGGTCAGCGTGCGCGGGCTCTACGGCTACGTTTGACGGCACAAAAACTGAATACAAAAAAGCCCGCCGCCTTTTTTGGCTGCGGGCTTTTTGGTGTCTAACCCCTTAAAGGGTGTATCAATCTATTATTGTTGGCATTAACTTCCTCGAAAATACCCTAGAAGCTTTAGCAGGCCTCCAGCCGCGATTTCGCGCCGCGGCACCTGTCTTCCAGCAGTGCGCAGTCCACGCTGAAGTAGAAGCTCTCTTCGCCAATAAGCTCAACAATTCCGGCGCGGCGCATGATCTCCTTTGCGTTGTCTGAAAGTCCGCATATCATTACGTCTATTCCGCGCTTCTTTAATTCATTTAAAAGTTCAAGAAAAGCCATCGCGCCTGAAATATCTATATGTGACGAGCCGCGCATGGAAAACAGCAGAATATCGCAATCTTCTATCTTCTCGATTATCTCTTCGATTTTTTGAGTGTTTGCGAAGATAATGGGGCCGGTAATATACACGACAAAGGAGCGGCTGTGCTTCTTTTCAAGTGCTGAGTTCGAAACTCCGATTCGCCCGAGGTCTACCTTCTCATAGTTGATCTCGCTGACAGAGAGACGTCTGACAAGAAGTACAAGGGCAATAACAACTCCTATCATAATTGCCGCAGTCAAATCGAACACAACGGTTGCTATCATGGTAGCCGTATATTTAAGTATAGCGCCCTTGAACTTGCGTGAAAAAATATATCTTATTGTCTCCCACTCGTTCATGCGCCATGCGGTTACCAGAAGAACGCCGGCGAGCGCAGAAAGGGGAATGGACGACATCGCAGGAGCGAGAAGAAACATTGAAACGAGCAGGCCAACAGCGTGGAGAATACCCGTAAGACGGGTTTGGGCGCCGGATTTTATTGCAACGCTTGTTCTGGCTATTGCTGCGGTTGCCGGAATTCCGCCGAAGAAGGGAAGGATTATGTTTCCGATTCCCTGAGCGATAAGCTCCTGATCGCTGTTGAGGCGCTTGCCAGTCATTCTGCCCGCGCTGGAGCCGCAGAGCAGGCTTTCAATCATTCCGAGCATTGCTATGCTGAAGGCAGGGGATATCAGCCCTGTGACTCGGCTGAGAGTAATGTCAGAGAAGCCGAGGCGCGTCGCCGGAAGAAGAGTTTTAGGAATTTCGCCTACGGCAGCGACATCGAACTTAGCAAAGACAGAAATAGCGGTTGCGATTATTATGCTCAGCAGCGATGCCGGAACGACAGCGTTCCATTTTTTTGGGAATAGCAGCATAAAGGCAATGACAAAAAGCCCAATGCCCATAGCGTAAAGATTAGGGCTGAAGCCGCCTTGAAAGTAGCTTACGAACTTCAAAATAGCCGATTCACCAACGGAGCGCACTCCGAAGAAATTATCGAGCTGACCCAGCGCGATAATTATGGCTATACCCGAAGTGAAGCCCGTGATTACGGGAGCCGGAATATACTCGGTGAGCTTTCCGAGGTGCAGGAAACCGGCGGCAAGAAGTATCACTCCGGCGATCAGAGTGGCAATGAAAACCCCCTGAAGCTGATACTCCGAAATTATTGATATCAGCACCGCCGCCATTGCGCCGGTAGGTCCGGAAATCTGGTAAAAGCCTCCCGAAAAAGTACCTATAACTATTCCGGCAATTATGGCGGTTATAAGGCCTGCCGCCGCGTCTGCGCCGCTGCTTACTCCGAAAGCCAGCGCAAGAGGAAGGGCGACCGCCGCGACGGTCATGCCGCTCATTAAGTCCTTTGCAAACTTTCCGCCGTTATAGCCCTTAAACTCCTTTTTTAAGTCTGAAAAAAATACCTTTAACAAAAAATTCACCCTCAAATCAACAATAAATGCACGCTGTTCAAGAGTATATACCTCTTCATACTGTTTTTCAACTATTTCTATTAATGGTAATCAAACATATAAAACGTTTTAGCTTATAATTTTATCAATATATTTTTAATTTTATTATTATTTTTTCACATGTTGTTTCTGCATTTGAAAAAAGATTCCTAAATGATAAACTATTTATTAAATACAAGCATCATAAAGGAGCCCTAATGAACGAACAGTTTTATTCTCTGACCAAAAGAAAGCAGAAGCAGATAATTGAGTTTGGTTTTGATGAATTTATTCAAAATGAATATACGGATGCCTCGCTTGAGAATGTGGCTAAGAAGGCGGAGCTTTCCATCGAATTGCTGCAGTACATCTTTGAGGACAAAAAATCCTTTTTTTCATTTTTGCATCAGACGGCAGAAGAGCATATCAAAAAAGCGGTTTTGGACGAGAAGTTTACTTCGATTACCGATTTTTTCGATTTGTGCATTCATGCGATGAATCGCAAACACGGACTGATGAATACATCTCCCCAGATAATGAAATTTATAATTCGCTCTATTACACCTTCTCTGGCAGAGGCGTCAGGGGGGCTGAGCCCGCACATGCAAAAGATATCAAGCGATGTTTTTGACGCTTATTTCGCCGCTGTAGACTTCAGTAAATTCAGGGATGAGGTAGACGCGAAGGATATACTTAAAATGCTTATATGGTCGTCCGATGGATATATACGCGAGCTGTATTACGCACACACTCCCGTCGATAACGATCGCCTGTATGAAAAGTTCTGTTCACGAGTCGACCTGCTCAAAAAGGCCTCATACAAAGAGGAGTATCTCTAATCCAAACCGTTTCCTAGGAAATTGAATATTGCAAAAACAATAGGCCCGCGGAAACATTCCGTGGGCCTATTGACACGTTTACTAAGCCTGTTTTAAAAGCCTTTTCTTATTTATTTGCCCCAGATTCAGGTCTATGCCCGCAACCCCTTCTATTTCCCCTTTATCGTTCAGATAGGGCATTGAAAGCGTTACGCACTTGCTCTTTGTTATGCCTGAAATATATATCGGAGATATGTACTTTTTACCCTTGATGCTCTCAATGAACCAGTCCCTGAAGGACGCATTTGCGATTCCGGCCTTGGGAATAGAGCAAACAAAACGTCCGTTTTTTTCGTTTGTCCAGATAGCTTCTATAATGCCGTGTTTTTGCTTAACCGCGCTTAACAGCTCGTTGTGTATATTGGGTTCTTTTGAAAGGAGCGCTTCATTTTTACAGATTTCCTGCTCGATAACAGGGAAATACTCCATACAAGCCGCCTTTGTTTTGGCGTCGAGCTCCTCTTTTAAGTCCTCTGCGCCGCTGCCGACAATTCCTATAAGCTCACGCGATGCCGTGTTAAGCTTTATGCCCATGTCAGCAATATTATTTATACCCTTCTTTTGGTTCATCGTGGAGTTGTAGACACGGTTTACGTTTTCTTCCGTAGTGATTATCATTGTTTCGACTTTATCCAGATGCTCGCCCATCTCATCTGCCATCCGTGCTTCCGATTCCGAAATGGAACTTATGCGTTCAACCATCTCGATCAGATCCAGAAACGAGGTCTTTATATTTTTTAGGTTGTCGTCAATTGACTTGGTCAGCCTTACGCCCTCGTCAACACGAGTCGTGTTTTCCTTGACTTCGCTGTATACCTCAGATATTTTACTTTGAATAGACAATATCAGCTGGTTTACTTCCCTGACAGATGAATCAGTAAGCGTTGACAGCTTTTTAAATTCCCTTGCCACCACCGCGAAGCTCTCTCCCTGCCTGCCGGCCTTTGCCGCCTCTACCGAGGCGTTGATTGAGATTATATGCATCTGCATCGAGATTTCGGTGATTCTTTCGATAATTGTCAATATGTTGTCGGATTCCGACTTCAGCTTTTCTATACCCTCGTTTGCCCTGCCGCTGGTGGTTTTAATCTCCTTTATGGTGTCAACAATCTGCATAATTTCGTTCATGCTGCTGTTAATCGTTTCAAATGACGCCTTGCTTGCGTTCTCCATTTCAAGGGCAGTGTCGCGGGTTTCTTCGGATAGACCTATCATGCCCTTTATTTGTTCAATGGTTTCGCCGAGATTGCTGTTCATGTCCGAGATGGTATTCGACATCTCCTTCGCCTGCTTAAGAAGCTCGTTTGAATGTTCGTTGTTCTCGCCGATGGTAATGCCGATTTCCTGAGAAACCGAGGTGATTCTGCTTGAAGCCACATTCATTTCCCTCGACAGGCTTGATATGCTTTGATTGAGCTTTTTGATATTGAACTCGTTTACCAAGATTACCGTAAGCATGACTGCCGCAAAAACTACAGCGCTCAGTATTTTAGACATAGGTGCAAAGAGCAGCGCGAGCGCGTAAGCCGCAGTCAAAGCGCAATAAAAAATCATAAGGCTTTTTTTCATAAATATCCAATATCCTCCCAAAAGAAAGCGCAATGAGGCATTTACAGATAATTCTGTAATGCCTCATTGCAAATATTATAATAATAATTTCAGCAGTAAATGTCAATTCATATTTTTATTTTTCTGCCGAAGCGCCTAAATATCCTGTGAATAAGCAAAACCAGCAGTATACCTATGACCGCCCCGCAGGAGTCTAAAAAAACGTCGGCAACACGTCCGCTTCTCCCCGGTATAAAAAGCTGGTGTAACTCATCAGTAACCGCGTAGCCGGAGCAAATAATCATTGCCTCCGTGAAACGTCTTTTGCTTTTTAATGAATATTGAAACAGCGCGGTCATCGACAGAATCCCGAGCATCATATATGCGAGAAAATGCGCAGATTTTCTCACCACGAACTGGTAGCCTCCTATAATTGCCGCCTGCCGCTCTGCTGAAAGGCTGCCGAAATCCTTTATTAGAGTTTTCAATATCACGTTGATAGTTCCTCCGCTTAAGGAGGAGGAGCTCTCGGCGTTCTGGGCCGAGAAGCTGAAAATCAGCATCATCCAGAGGACGACCAGAGTCCAGAGTATTGATTTCACAATAATTGAGTTTGTACTGTTTCGAGGTAGCTGTTTCAATCTTCCGTTCTCCAATTCAGTATATTTAGCCAACCAATAATAGCATTTTATGGTAAACAAAACAATGGCTAGACTAATTGATTAATAAAAAATTCAAAAAATGAGCCTGCTCGGGTTTTAGTCCCGAACAGGCTCGAACAGGCTCGTGCAGACTGTCAAAGAACTCCCTCGCAGGGAAATAGAAATCTATTTTTCCGTGAATTCACTTCTCGGAAAAATACCACAGCCCGCGCAAATCGTGCGCGACCGGGGG
>CAYQMY010000077.1:0-9421 GCA_964418735.1 uncultured Oscillospiraceae bacterium
CATATAGCCGCTTTGTTTTAGAAGATAGAAATACTGCCGATAGCCGAGCTTGGATTCATTGGCTTGCAGGCCCGTAAAATCGCGTCCCGCGATGGAGGCGGAAAATGGCTCGCCAAAGCTGTAATTAAATTCCTTAAGAGACTCCATTTGCTTTTTGAGTATTTCCATATACTCTGTTTCGGAAACTGATTCTGCACTCGGAGTTAGAGATAGATTTTCATATTGGATAAGCACGTTGTTACCTGATATCGGATCCTGCGCAATCATGTCTTGAATAGTCTTAAGCTTTGTCGCTTCAATAATCCACTTATTATCTTTTAATAGCTCTTCCGCCACGCCCATTATTTTTGCAAGCTCCTCGTCGGATAGCGCTTTCCAGCCTTTTGGCAGCGTAAATCGGAGCCGAGCAAAATTGCTGGTAAAAGCATCGCCTTCCCATGTGCCTTTTGTGAGAGTCGGTTCGGGAGTGCTTGTTGGCAATAGAGTTTGAGTTGGAGCAGGAGTCGCGGTTACCGCCGATTTGTTTACCGAACAGCCGCACAGAAGCATCGCGATAATAGACAGCGCCGCGATAGTAAGGCCCGGTTTTTTTATCATTATCTTCACCTCGGAATTAGTATTGCGATTTTCGGACCAATTAACACGGAAGTATTAAAAAACCATCTAACGATTTCTATCGTTAGATGGTCAATTTGTTTGGAGCGGGTGAAGGGAATCGAACCCTCGTATTCAGCTTGGGAAGCTGATGTTCTGCCATTGAACTACACCCGCAGATAAAAGAAATTATAGCATAATTCTAAAATATTTCAAGAAAAATATTAAGGGGGCTAATCACAATCTCGAGAATTAAACTTTTCGGGGGCGCAATCGGTCAAACTGTTATATAAAGCGGGCGAGCCTCATATTATCTGATAGACAACTTATCGTAAAGGAATGATTGCGTATATGAAAAAAGTAATCGCTCTTATCCTCGCGTGCCTGATGCTTTCCACTTCCGCATTTGCCGTCGAGTCCTTTGTGGAGGAGGAGCCAACCTGGGAGCCGGCGCAGCAGGCGATTGTCACTATGGATAATGTTAAGGTTGCCGTGCCTTCGGCAATTCTTCTTGAAAAAAAGACAGGCAAAATCATCTACGAGCACAACTCGCATGAGAAGCGGGCTCCCGCAAGCATCACGAAGATAATGACGATTCTGCTTGTCGTGGAGGCCATAGAGAGGGGAACAATTTCGCTTAAGGATAAGGTCACCGCAAGCGCCTATGCCGCCGGCATGGGCGGCTCACAGATTTTCCTCGAAGAAGGCGAGAGCATGGGGCTTGAGGAAATGCTGAAGGCTGTGGTGGTCTGCTCGGCGAACGACGGGGCGGTGGCGCTTGCGGAATATCTGGCGGGCGACGAGTCTGCTTTTGTCGCTCAGATGAACGCTAGGGCAAAAGAGCTCGGTATGAACGACACGGTTTTTTCAAACTGCAGCGGACTTCCGGTGAAAACGGATCACTACACCTCTGCCTACGACGTTGCGCTTATGTCGAGAGAGCTAATAAAGCACGACATGATAAAAAAGTATACTACTATCTGGATGGATAAGGTCAGAGACGGGCAGTTCGGTATAACAAATACGAATAGACTGGTGCGCTTTTTCAGCGGTACGACAGGACTTAAGACCGGGTTTACGGACGAGGCAATGTACTGCCTTTCGGCGACCGCAGAGCGCGACGGAGCAGAATATATCGCCGTCGTGATGCACGCCGCGACCTCCGACATTCGCTTCGAGACAGCCAAGACGCTTTTAAGCTATGCCTTTTCTACCTACGCTCTTGCGGACGCAATGCCGGAGGAGGAGCCGCTTCCCGTACCTGTTGAGCTTGGGGAGATAGCCTATGTAAAGCCGGTGGTGCATGGCGAAACCAGCCTGCTGATGAAGAAGGCTGAGGCCACGGGCTTAACAAAGTCGGTAGAGCTTGAAAAGTCGGTTAAGGCTCCGGTATCAAAAGGTCAGCAAATCGGAATGCTCACCGTGAAAAGCCAAAAGGGCGCAATAATCGCTCAGCTTCCCCTTGTAGCGGCGGAATCGGTTGGCAGAATGAATTGGTGGCAGATATTTACAAAATATTTTTCCCTTATGACAGCCGGAAGCTTGTAAAAATTGATAAAAAGAGGTAAAATAGCCATGTGTAATGCATGGCTATTTTAGTTTATACATTGCAAACCTAAATCGGATTATCCAGATGGAGAGTGTTTATAATGATAAAGACCGATATTTCCGGCATTCTGCCGTTTATAGAGGAAAAAGACATATTAGAGCTTGTACCCGCGGCGCAGTCGGCGCATGAGCTGCTTGAAAGCGGCAACGGTGCAGGCGGAGAATACACAGGCTGGGTAAAGCTGCCCGAGTCGCCGGATTTGGAAGAGCTTGAGCGCATAATCAAGGCCGCTGAGCAGATAAAAAAGGATTCGGACACGCTTGTTGTAATCGGAATAGGCGGCTCCTATCTCGGTGCGAGGGCGGCGATAGAGCTTTTGAAATGCCCCGAGTATAATCTCATAAAAAAGGACACGCCGAACATAATATTTGCAGGAAACAATCTTTCTGGTGAGTACCTTTCGCGTATGCTCGATTTTGTGCGTGACAGAGACTTTTCGATTAACGTCATATCGAAATCCGGCACTACGACAGAGCCGGCGGTGGCCTTCAGGCTTTTTAAGAAGCTTCTGGAGGAAAAGTACGGCAAGGAGGGCGCTAAAGGACGCATTTACGCTACGACAGACAAGGCTAAGGGCGCTTTGAAGCAGATGGCAGACCGCGAGGGCTATGAGACCTTTGTCGTTCCCGATGACATCGGCGGGCGCTACAGCGTGCTTACGGCGGTCGGACTGCTTCCAATTGCGGCGGCGGGGCTGGACGTAAAGAGAATTTTGAATGGCGCTTTGCTCGAAAGAAAAGAACTTTCTGTTAAAAACCAGAGCAACGAGGCTTGGCGCTATGCGATGGCGCGGCAGGCTCTTTACCGAAGGGGCAAAAAGATTGAGATACTCGCCTGCTTTGAGCCGTCATTTAAATATATGTCTGAGTGGTGGAAGCAGCTTTTCGGGGAGAGCGAAGGCAAAAACGGGCGCGGAATTTTTCCGGCATCGGTTGAGTATACGGCAGACCTGCACTCGATGGGGCAGTATATACAGGACGGCGAGCGGCAGCTTATGGAGACCATCGTCTCGTTTGATACCGCGCGCTCAGCGCTTACGGTTCCCGAAGAAAAGGACGACCTTGACGGGCTTAACTATCTTGCCGGACGTGACGTGCACGAAATAAACGGCGCGGCGCAAAAGGCCACGAAAGCGGCGCACATCAAGGGCGGCGTTCCTAGCATGGAGCTGAAGCTTTACGGAATTTCCGAAGAGAGCTTCGGTGCGCTTGTCTACTTCTTTGAATTTGCCTGCGGAATTTCGGGTTACATCGATAAAGTCAACCCCTTTGACCAGCCGGGAGTGGAGGAGTATAAGCGCAACATGTTTGTTCTTCTCGGAAAGCCCGGATATTAATATTCCGAAAACAATTGTCCGAATAATAAACTATTCGTTAATTTGTAAAAATATCGGTTGCGCGGCTCAAGAAAATATGTTAACATTTATACAAGCAGGAGGTAAAAACCTGCAAAAATAACTGGGGGCGTGATTAACATGGTTAAGATTATTATGGGTCTCAAGGGCTCCGGAAAAACCAAACAGCTTATTGAAATGGTGCATAAGGCACTAGGCGAAGAAAACGGTGATGTTGTTTGTATAGAAAAGGATCCTACACTCAGGTATGATATACCGAGCAAAGCCCGTCATGTTTATACGAGTACCTATGGCGGAGGAAAGGGAGTTGACTTCCTTAAGGGCTTTTTAAGTGGTATTCATGCCGGAAACTATGATATTACGCACATATTTATTGACGGTCTCTATAAGCTCATCGACGAGACCAATACGGCCGCGGTGGATGAGTTCTTCGCGTGGATTGCAAAGTTCAGCGAGGAGCAGCAAGTGAATTTCACGCTTACTGTCAGCGCTGATGCGGCGCAGGCGACCGAAAACATGAAAAAGTATCTGGTTTAATATGAAAATAAAGGGCGTGCCGCGCTGCGTTTTGTAAAAAAACGTTTTGCGACACGCCCTTGTTGCCTTAACTATCCTTGTCGTTGTTTATCAGCTTTTTGACATTGCCGCACTCGTCAACGACGCTTATGTTGTCAAGCTGTGCCATGAGGGAGCTGCGGAAGGCTGCAACGTATTCCTCGCGCAAAAGCTTCCTTTCAGCGGTTTCCGCCTCGGTAAGCGCGCCGCACCTTGCCTTCCTCGCGAGCTCGTTTATCCTGTCAATTTTAGATTGTTCCATAAAATTATGACCATTCCTTTCGGCACTTTAATCAATTCAGGTTTGAACTTGTTTCAAACTTAGATCTCAATTTTCTATCTAAGTTTTGATAACAATATCACATTTTCCCCTAATCCGGAAGGCCTTAAAATAGGCGTCCTCCTTGGGTATCCACTCGCTTATAAAGCGTTCAAGCATTAAAGGGTTTCGCTTTTCAATCCTAGCTAGGCGGGTTTCTATGTCCGCTTCGACGAATATCTTAAGGTCTAAGACTTCTCCGAAATAAGGATGATGGCTGTAGGAGCCCTCGATAACGCTGATTTTTTTAGGGCTTATTTGAACCTCGGGCTTAAAGCCGGAGGTCTTGCAGTCATAGGGCTTAAACCCAAATTCCTCGCCTGAGAGTATTTTGTCCATTACCTCGGCTTTGAAGCGCTCGTAATCCACATTTCCGCCGGTTTCGGATAAGCGCTCGGGCGTTCTTTGCTCGGGTCTAAGATAAAAATCGTCCATATGAAAAACATTACAGTCAAGGCTATTCGAAATCTGATCGGCTAGCCAGGTTTTGCCGCTGCCGCTACCGCCGTCTATGGCGACAAGGATATTCTTTTTGCCGGTGCTAAGGCTGACGAGCTTATCCAGAATAACGGAGAGTTCCAAGGGGCGCTCACCTCTTTCGGAAATATAATAACATACGGGCGCGTTGTTGACAACTTATATCGGCTGTGCGATACTTACCGTGGGGAGGCAAGATTATGGTTTCTGAATTTTTAAAAAGTCAGGGTATGCACCCGGATTGTATTGATTTTTCAGCTGAGACTGCGGCATTTTATTCTGCGATGGAGCAGGGGCTTTTAAAGGATAACGGCTCGTCTATACCCATGCTTCCGACCTATCTGACGGGGGTTTCAAAGCCGCCGCGAAATAGCACGGCTCTCGCAATTGACCTCGGCGGCACGAATATACGAGTAGCGCTCATGCACTTTGATGATGGCGGCAGGGCCTCCTATGAATATTACCAAACGTTTCTTATGCCCACCCGAGCTATGGATAAGGACGAATTTTTTGACGAAATCGCAGGATATATTTTGCCTTGCGTGGATAAATGCGATAAAATCGGATTTTGCTTTTCGTATCCGATTGACATGCTGCCGGAGAAGGACGCGCGCCTTATATGCTTCGGTAAAAAAATTAAGGTGAAGGGCTCTGAGGGCGTTCTCGTCGGCAGGGAGCTTAAAAATGCGCTTTCCCGCAGGGGGGTATCAGCGGATAAGCACATTGTCATGCTTAACGATTCACCCGCCCTGCTGCTAGGGGGGATAGCTGCTTCGGGATATGGAGAGGGCGGTTTTGCGGGCTTCATTCTTGGCACCGGCGTAAATTCGTGCTATATCGAGAAAACCGCAAATATTAAGAAGCTTAGCGGTGAGTACACCGAAGCAGAGATGATTATAAACCTTGAATCGGGCATGTATTCCGGGATAAAGCAGAGCAGGGCAGACATGGCGGTTGACCTTAAAAGCGGCACTCCGGGAGAAAAGCGGTTCGAAAAAATGATGAGCGGGGCATATCTGCTCGATGTATTTAAGGAGACTTTGCGCATAGCACATTCAAGTAGGCTTATTTCGAATGAGCTTATGACAAAGGCCGATGTGGAGGGACTCAGCTTTAACGAAATTAACGGCTTTTGCGAAAACCCAAAGGAAAGCGGGCTTTATTCGCTGACAAGCAGCCCCGAGGAACTGCGCGAGCTGTTTACGCTCATTTACGACAGAACGGCGAAGCTTTGCTCTATAAATATTGCCGCCCTCGCGTCAAAGGCTGCGCGAAACGGAGCGGTGAGCATTGTCGTAGACGGATCGACCTACCATAAAAATGAAATTTTGAAAAATAGAGTGAATTATTATATTAATGAATACATAATTAGAAAAATGGGCATAGATGTTAAGCTTTCCGGCTTCGACAACGCAGTTTTGACAGGTACAGCTATTGCGGCATTAACAAATTAAACATAATTACATATTAAAACGAGGACGAAATACGTCCTCGTTTTATGTTTATCAACAACTCCCTCGCAGGGAATTTATATCATTTTTCCGGGAATTTACTTCTCGGAAAAATTCCTTTGCCCGCGCAAATCGCGCGCGACCGGGGGTATCGCGGCCTTAGACGCGTATCTAGGGGGTACCCAATACCCCCTAGAAGCTATTTATAATATTCTACTGCGCTTTTAAACATGCCGATGTCAAAGTTGCCGGGCACGTTTTTGTATAGCAGGTCCCCGACTCGCTCAGAATGTCCCATTTTGCCAAATACCCTGCCGTCGGGAGAGGTTATGCCCTCAACCGCGCAAACGGAGCCATTGGGGTTATACTGGATATCCATTGTAGGTGTGCCGCCGAGGTCAACGTACTGTGTGGCAATCTGACCATTTTCGGCGAGCTTTTTAAGAAGCTCGTCCGGACATACGAAGCGGCCTTCGCCGTGAGAGATCGCGACCGTGTGAATATCGCCGACATTGCAGGAGGAGAGCCACGGGGATTTTACAGAGGCGATTCTCGTCTGCACAAGCTTTGACTGGTGGCGTCCGATTGTGTTATAGGTTAGTGTCGGGCAGCTTTCGTCCATGTCTGTGATATAGCCGTAGGGAACAAGGCCGAGCTTTATAAGCGCCTGGAAGCCGTTGCAGATACCGCCCATTAGCCCGTCACGGCTTTGAAGCAGGTCGTGCACGGCGTCCTTGATTTTTGCGTTCCTGAAGAAAGCCGTTATAAACTTTCCGGAGCCGTCCGGCTCATCACCGCCGGAAAAACCGCCGGGCAGCATGATAATCTGAGCTTTCTTTATGCAGTCCTCCACGCGCTTTACGGACTCGGCAAGCCCCTCGGGAGTCATATTGTTAATAACCTCAATATTGACCTCGGCTCCCGCCTTTTCAAAGGCCCTCGCCGTGTCGTACTCGCAGTTCGTGCCCGGAAAAACCGTAATCAAGACCTTAGGCTTCGCGATTTTAACAGCCGGAGCGGCACTGCTGCGCTTATCATAGGAGAAGCTTTGAACCGGAGTGTTCTCGCCCTTAATGTTGCAGTGGAAGATGGGTTCAAGTCGGCCTTCGTAAGCGTCCTCAAGCTTTTGAAGCGACGCTTTTTCGGCACCAAATGAAAGAGTATAATCGCCTGTGACCTTTCCGAGCGGCTTTCCGATAACCTCACCGTCAGTTTCGAGAATAAACGAGCCGTAGCTATAGCCGAATAGCTCGTCTATGTCGACTGCGCTGTCAAAAGTGAAGCCGAGACGGTTGCCGAAGCACATCTTCATTACGCCCTCGGCGATTCCGCCGTAGGTCGGGGTGTATGCGCTTATCACGCGCTTACTCTTAATCAGGTCCTGAACAAGAGCGAAGTTTTTCAGCAGGGATTCGGCCTTCGGAAGTCCGTTTTCACCGTATTCGGGAGTGAGCAGCGAGACCGTGCTGCCGCTTTTTTTATACTCGGGGGATATTATATTTTCAGCGCTGCAGACTGAAACAGCGAAGGAAACGAGAGTCGGCGGAACGTCTATATCCTCAAAGCTGCCGCTCATGGAGTCCTTGCCGCCGATTGCGGCGAGCTTGAGGTCAAGCTGTGCCGAAAGCGCGCCGAGAAGAGCCGAAAAGGGCTTGCCCCAACGGTCGGGGTTTGTTCCGAGCTTTTCAAAGTATTCCTGGAAGGTGAGGTAGCAGTCCTCAAGCGTCGCGCCCGAGGCGATAAGCTTTGAAACTGACTCAACAACGGAGAGATATGCGCCGACATACTGATTCTTCTCCATAATATAGGGATTGTAGCCGTAGGCCATGGCGGAGCAGGTCTTGGTTTCGCCCTTGATGATAGGGAACTTAGCAGCCATACTCTGAGACGGCGTCCTCTGATAAATGCCGCCGAAGGGCATGAGGACGGTTCCGGCACCTATAGTAGAGTCAAAGCGCTCGGAGAGTCCGCGCTTTGAGCAGATGTTCAAATCCTTCGAAAGCTCCGTCATCCTCGCTTCAAAGCTGCCTTCAAGGCGCTTTTCGGGCAAGGGCTTCGCTTTTACTGAAACAGCAGTGTGCTTTTCAGCGCCGTTAGAATTTAGGAATTCGCGGGAGATGTCAACAATAGTTTTACCGCGCCAGGTCATTGAAAGGCGGGGAGCTTCCTGAACCTCTGCAACGATGGTGGATTCAAGGTTCTCGCTGTCAGCGAGCTCCATGAAACGCTTAACATCGCTTTTGTCTAGAACAACGGCCATGCGCTCCTGCGATTCGCTTATAGCAAGCTCCGTGCCGTCAAGACCCTCGTACTTCTTGGGTACGGCGTCGAGGTTTATCTTAAGTCCGTCGGCAAGCTCGCCGATAGCGACGGAGACGCCGCCCGCGCCGAAGTCGTTGCAGCGCTTAATGAGCCTTGTCGCCTCCTCGCTTCTAAAAAGACGCTGGAGCTTTCGCTCCTCGGGAGCGTTGCCCTTTTGAACCTCTGCGCCGCAGCTTTCGAGCGATTCAAGGTTGTGCGACTTTGAGGAGCCTGTGGCACCGCCACAGCCGTCGCGTCCTGTCCTGCCGCCAAGCAGGACGATTATATCTCCGGGAGCCGGTACCTCGCGCCTGACGTTCTTTTGCGGGGCCGCGCCGACAACAGCACCAATTTCCATGCGCTTTGCGACGTAGCCGCTGTGATATATCTCATCGACCTGACCTGTGGCAAGGCCGATTTGGTTTCCGTAGGAGGAGTAGCCCGCAGCGGCAGTGGTTACAATCTTTCTCTGAGGTAGCTTGCCGGGGAGCGTTTCAGAAATGGGCACCATCGGGTCGCCCGCACCCGTGACACGCATTGCCTGATAGACGTATGAGCGTCCGGAAAGCGGGTCGCGGATAGCGCCGCCTATGCAGGTGGCCGCGCCGCCGAAGGGCTCAATTTCCGTTGGGTGATTATGTGTTTCGTTTTTGAAGAGGAAAAGCCAGTCCTCGTCCTTTCCGTCTACGTCAACCTTGACCTTGACGGTGCAGGCGTTAATTTCCTCCGACTCGTCAAGTCTTTCAAGGAATCCGGTTTTG